>JAASSM010000260.1 GCA_021767885.1 bacterium
CGCGCCGGGGGCGCGGCCAGGCCAGCGCCGGAGCGCTGTCGCGTGGCGTGCCGACTACCCGTCGATCTGCGCGAACACCTTGCGCACCCGCTCGAGGGCCCACTCCAGCTCCTCGCGCGTCACGGTCAGCGGCGGCGCGAAGCGGATCACGTTCTCGTGGGTCTCCTTGCAGAGCACGCCCTCGCGCATGAGGGCCTCGCAGTAGGGGCGGGCCTTCGTGTTGAGGACCAGGCCCACCCAGAGGCCGCGGCCACGGGCGAGCTCGATGCTCCGGGACTCGATGCTGCCCAGCTGCTCGATGAACCAGGGGCCCAGCTCGGCACTGTTCTCCACCAGCTTCTCCTCGGTCAGCACCTTGAGCGCCTCGCGGGCGACGGCCATGCCCAGGGGGTTGCCGCCGAAGGTGGAGCCGTGGTCGCCGGGGTGGAAGACGCCCATGACCTCGTCGCTGGTCAGGAAGGCGCTCACGGGGTAGAAGCCGCCGCTGAGGGCCTTGCCCACGATCACCGCGTCGGGGCGGATGCCCTCCCACTCGAAGGCGAAGAGCTTGCCGGTGCGGCCGAGGCCGGACTGGATCTCGTCGCAGATCATCAGGACGTTGCGCTCGGTGCAGATCTCGCGGGCCCGCTTCAGGAAGCCCTCGGGCGGCAGCACGATGCCGGACTCGCCCTGGATGGGCTCGAGGAGGAAGGCCACGGTGTCGTCGGTCACGGCGGCGGCCAGGGCGTCGGCGTCGCCGTAGGGGACCACCTTGAAGCCGGGGGTGAAGGGGCCGAAGCCGTCCTTGTACTGATCATCGGTGCTGAAGCCCACGATGGTGGTGGTGCGGCCGTGGAAGTTGTCGGCGCAGACGATGATCTCGCCCCGGTCCTTGCCCACGCCCTTGACCTTCTCGCCCCACTTGCGGGCGGCCTTCAGGGCGGTCTCCACCGCCTCGGCGCCCGAGTTCATGGGCAGCACCTTCTCGAACCCGGTCAGCTCGGTGATCTCCTGGCAGAAGTGCGGGAGCTGGTCGTTGCGGAAGGCGCGGCTGGTGAGCGTCACCCGGGCCGCCTGCTCCTGCATCACCTTCAGGATCCGCGGGTGGCAGTGGCCCTGGTTGACCGCGCTGTAGGCCGCCAGGAAATCGATGTAACGCTTGCCCTCGACATCCTCGACCCAGACGCCCTCGGCCTTGCGGATCACGATGTCCAGGGGGTGGTAGTTGTGCGCGCCGAAACGATCCTCGATGGCGATGAAATCGGCGGTGCTCTTCAGGGGCGCGGTCGGCATGGACCCACCTCCTCGACGGCTGCGGCGGCGCGGTGGCCGGCCGGATTCGCGGTGGCTGGCGACCGTGGGGACGTCGCCGGATCGCGCCCAAGATAGGCCGCGGGATGCGGGGGAACAAACGCAATCGGCGGCCGGCGGATCCTCGCCCGGCGGTGCAGGCCACGGCGCGAGGGGCGCGGCGCCCACCGGGTCTCGCCGCGGCGGATCCCGCCATCGGCGCTCCCGGAAAGCGCCGGCCCCGCGGGCTGGCATCCGGCCCCCGAAAAATGTGCTTGACAATATGAAGTACTTTAAAGTATAAAGTACGAGTCGTCCAGCAGGCGGGTGCCGCACGGATGCGGCCCCGGCGCCAGGAAGGCGACCTGTCTGGAGGATCGACATCGCCGGGTCGGAAGGAACGCGGACCCCCTGCGGGGGCCGGACAGGAGGTTCGGACGGCGACAAGGGGGGGCGAGCTGAACCGGTCCTGGGTGCCGGCCGCCCCCCTGCCCGATCCCCGGGGCCCGCGACGGATCGCGGGCCCCGCGCGACACCGGCCCCGAACGGTCATCACGGCAGCCAAGCCCGGCAGGGAGGCCAGAGGGCGTGGCACGCACCCCGTCGTCCGGCTCCGGACGCGACGCCCAGGCGCCGCTGCCTCCGCTCATCCACGGCCGGGCGCGCCTGCTCATCCTCTCCAGCCTCATGCGCTGGCCTGCCGGCCGGACGTTCACCCAGCTCAGGGCCGACGCCGGCCTCACCGACGGGACCCTGTCGGTGCACCTGAGCAAGCTGGCCGACGGCGGGATGGTGGAGATCCGCAAGGACTTCGAGGGGAGGAAGCCACGCACGCTGGCGCGGATGACCGCCGACGGCAAGCGGCGCTTCGCACGCTACGTGGAGGAGCTGCGGGACCTGGTGCCCGGGCTCGGCGACCAGGCGGGTTGACGCCGCCGCCGGGTCGACTGCGGCCGGATGCGCGAGGGGCCCACCGTGCGGCGGGCCCCTCGCGGGCCGTGGTCCGTGGCCGCCGGTCAGCGGCCGGCGATCACCCGACTCAGGAGTGGGCGCCCTGCGGCGTGGTCGGGCCCACCGCGATCTCGTCCCCGTACCAGTGGATCAGGCCGGTGTCGAAGCGGTTGAGGGGGTAGCGGGGGTTGCGGGGCGTGACGCGCACGGTGAACCCGCGCTGCCCGGACCGGCGGCAGGGGATCTCGCCACGGTACTTGACCGTCCCGCCGGTGGCGCCGTTCTCCGGCGCCATGGTCTCGGTCTCGCCGTCGACGATGTCGCCGCCGATGTCCAGCAGCCCGTGGTAGATCTCCACCAGGACGTCGTCCACGTTCAGCTCGCCCAGGTCCACGGTGGCGCGCACGGCGAACCGCGAGCCCATGGGCTGGGCCTCGTCGTCGTCGGCCTCGATGTCCAGGATCTGCAGCGTGTGCCAGCGCCGCGAGACGTCGTTGCGCCAGGCGGCCAGGGCCCGGGCGGCCGCCCCGTCATCGGCGTACAGCTTGCTCGCCTGCTCGATGCAGGGCACGTAGAACCGCTGCGCGTACTCCTCCACCATGCGGTTGGTGTTGAACTCGGCGTTGACCGTGCGCATGGAGTTCTTCATCACCCGCACCCACTCGCGCGGGATGCCGTCGCTGCTGCGCTCGTAGAAGATGGGGGCGATCTCCGACTCCAGCAGCTCGTAGAGCGCGGTGCTCTCCACCTCGTCCTGGTACTCGGGATCGTCGTAGTCCTCGCCGGCGCCGATGGCCCAGCCGTTGTCCTTCTGATAGCCCTCGCACCACCAGCCGTCGAGCACCGAGGTGTTGATGCCGCCGTTGACCGGGACCTTCATGCCGCTGGTGCCGGAGGCCTCCAGCGGCCGCCGCGGGTTGTTCAGCCAGATGTCCACGCCCTGCACCATGTAGCGGGCCACCTCGATGTTGTAGTCCTCGAGGAAGACGATCCGCTGGCGGAATTCCTCGCGCTGGGCCAGGTGCACGATCTGCCGGATCAGCTCCTTGCCGCCGTGGTCGCGGGGATGGGCCTTGCCGGCGAAGATGATCTGCACCGGGCGGTCCGGGTTGTTGAGGATGCGGGCGAGGCGCTCGGGGTCGCGCAGGATCAGGGCGGCCCGCTTGTAGGTGGCGAAGCGCCGGGCGAAGCCCACGGTCAGGGCCTCGGGGTCGAGGACCTCCCGCGCGGCCTTGATGGTGGTGCGGTTGACGCCGCGGGCCTCGAGCTGGCTGCGCAGCTTGGCGCGCACGTAGCCCACCAGGCGCTCGCGCATGCGCTCGTGCGCCCGCCAGAGCTCGGCGTCGGGGATGCGGCTGACGCGGTCCCACACCATGTGGTTGGTGGGCTTGTCGTACCAGCGCGGCCCGAGGTAGCGGTCGTACAGCCGGGCGATCTCCATGTTCAGCCACGAACGGGTATGGATGCCGTTGGTGATGTGGCTGATGGGCAGCTCGTCCACCGGCACGCGCGGCCAGATCTTCTGCCACATCTCGCGCGAGACGTGCCCGTGCAGCTCGCTGACGCCGTTGGCGAACTGGGCCAGGCGCAGGGCGAGCACGGTCATGCAGAAGGTCTCGTTGCGATCCATGGGGTCCTGACGGCCGAGGGCCAGCAGCGCCTCGATGCCGATGCCCAGCTGGTCGCCCAGGGGCTTGAGGTAGGTGCGCACCAGGTTGGGGTCGAAGTGGTCGTTCCCCGCCGGGACGGGGGTGTGGGTGGTGAACACGCTGCTCGCGCGCACCAGCTCGAAGGCCACGTCGTAGGGGTACTCGTGCTCGGTCATGAGCTGACGGATGCGCTCGAGGCCGAGGAAGGCGGAGTGGCCCTCGTTGAGATGGAACACCGAGGGCTGGATGCCCAGGGCGACCAGGGCGCGCACGCCGCCGATGCCCAGGAGGATCTCCTGGCGGATGCGCATGTCGATGTCGCCGCCGTAGAGCTTGCTGGTCAGCTCGCGGTCCTCGGGGCGGTTCTCCGGCAGGTTGGTGTCCAGCAGGAACAGCGGGTTGCGACCCACCTGCACCCGCCAGACGCGGGCGGTCACCTTGCGGCCGGGATACTCCACCTCGATGGTCACGGCCTGGCCGTCGGGCTTGCGCTCGAGGGTCATGGCCATGTTGAAGAAGTCGTTGATGGGATAGTCTTCCTGCTGCCAGCCGTCGTGGTTGAGGTACTGGCGGAA
>JAASSM010000261.1 GCA_021767885.1 bacterium
CTGCGCCTGATGCGCTGGCTGATCCTGGTGGTCCTCATCCTCGGGGTCGCCGCCGTCTTCCTGCTCTACGTCTATCCGCGGCTGAGCTGATCCCGGAGGTTGCCATGCCCACGAAATCCCGCCACCAGGCCAGCGGACTCTTCGACATCGAGTCGCCCATGGCCATCGAGCTGCGGCGGATCATGATCCGCATCGGCCGTCAGCTGGACCTGGACCGCAAGCGCGCCATCATGATCACCAGCGCCGAGCGCGGCGAGGGCAAGAGCCTGTTCTCCCTGCACTTCTCCCTGGTCCTGGCCTACCACCTGCAGAAGGAGATCCTGCTGCTGGACGCCGACATCCGCCGGCCGGTGCAGCACACCGTCTTCCAGGTGCCGCTGGCGCCCGGCTTCTCCGGGGTCCTTGCCGGCGATCTGGATCCGGCCAAGGCGCCGCGCAAGACCAAGGTCTCCAACCTGCACTTCCTGCCCGCCGGCGACGTGGGGGGCAACCCGAGCCGGCTGTTCAGCGGCAGCCGCGTGGCCGAGGTTGTCCGTAAGCTCCACGAGCGCTTCGACATCGTGGTCTTCGACTCGCCGCCCGTGGTCCCGGTCTCCGACCCCCTGCACTACCTCGACGCGGTGGACGGCACGCTCTACCTGGTGATGGCCGGCCAGACCCACCGCGACGTGGCCAAGCGGGGCGTGGAGATCCTGCGCTCGGCCGGGGCCAACGTGCTCGGCGTGGTGGCCAACAACCTGGCCGAGGTCCTGCCCTACTATTACGACCGCAAGTACTACGGCTACGCGAAGTGACGCTGGCCCCGTGCGGCGGCCGTTCGCGGCGCCGGGGAGCATGGACGACCGAGGGGCGGCCCACCCGGGCCGCCCCTCCTTCTGTCCACGGTGCAGGAGCCGACGCGCTCAGTCGGCCTTGGTCGTGAAGTCCCGGCCCACCCACGGCCGGGCGACCACCAGCATGATGGTGGACAGCATGGCGAAGCTGGCGAAGATCAGCCACATGGTCTCCGGGTCGCGGGGCCCCTCGGCGGGCACGTACCGCTGCAGGAACACGCCCGAGTAGAGCGGCACCAGCATCTTGGTCAAGAACCACGGGAACTGGGCCACGCCCATGTAGGCGCCCGTGCGGCCCTCCGGGGCGATCTCGGCGGCGTACTGCAGGAAGCGCGGCTGCCACATGGCCTCGCCGATGGTCATGATCAGCAGGAAGCCGAGCAACGTGTAGATGGTGGTGTCGATGGCCAGCAGGTAGGCGGGGGCGGCCATCACCAGGGTGCCGATGATCATCATGTTGTAGACCTTGCTCTTCATGGTCAGCGCGGTGACCATGGGCACGGCCACGAAGATCAGGATGGGGTTGAGGTTGGCGAAGAACTCGAAGCGCTCGCTGACGAACCCGCCCTCGAAGGCCCGCTCGAGGTACTGGGGCAGGATCAACCAGTTGTAGGTGAAGAGGGTCTGGACGGGGATCAGGGCGAAGATGAAGAAGAAGAACTTGCCATCGGCCAGCGGGTGGTTGGCCAGGTACTGGTAGACCGGCTGCAGGACACCCGTGCGCGCCGGCAGCAGGAGGGTCAGCAGGCCCAGGGCGCCACCGATGGCCCAGCCCCAGGGCGCCGGTAGCAGCAGGGCCGCGGCCGCCACGCAGAGCAGGGTCAGCAGCAGGTGGATGGGCAGGCGACGGTCGGCGGCGTGCACGGGGGGCGGGGGTGGCGTCCGCTCCGCGTCGGGGGCCTGCTTCGCCTCGGCCGCCTCGATCTCGGCCGTCTCGCGTGCGGCGCGGGCGATGGCGTCGCGCTCCACCTTGCGGGTCAGGATGATGAGGGTCGCGAGCAGGGCCACCACCGTGATCCCGGTGTAGACCCAGAAGGCGCCGGTGATGCCCACGCGCTCGCGGACGAAGGTGAAGAAGGAGGGGAGCCAGCCGCCCAGGTTCATCAGGGCATAGAGCATGGCATAGCCCATGGCGGCGGTCTTGGGATTGGTGAACTTGCGGACGCCGGCGTAGGCGGCCGGCTGGTACATGCCGTAACCGATGACCACCAGGACGATGCCCACCATGGTCATCACGTGCATGCCGCCCCACAGGCCCGGTCCGGAGAAGACTGCCGGGGCGGCCGACCACACGATCCGCCCCACGAGGAGCAGGACGAAGGCCGTCAGCAGCGTCCGGCGGATGCCGAACCGGTCGGCCACCGTGCCGAGGAAGAACATGCTGATGGTGATGCCCGCGGTCAGCACCATCACCATGTGGTGGGAGTGGATGTCGGGATTCTGGACGCCCTGGAAGACGAAGTCGGAGAAGTGCATGGCCAGGTAGCCCAGCATCCCGAAGTAGACCCAGCCCTCGAGGAAGTACGCCAGGTTGATGCCCCAGAGCGCGCGGGGGGCGTTGATCAGGTCGATGAACGGCTGGGTGATCTCCCTGAGGGGATCCTTGCGCTCGGGTCCGGAGTCGGGGGCGGCCATGCAGCTGCGTCCTTGGTGGGGGTGAGGTCCGGGGCGGAATCCGGCGAAGGTAAGCTCCCGGGAAGCGGACGGTCAAGGGCCGCCCCCTGCGGGGCGGCCCGTCCTGGCGGCGGCGGTCCGGATCTCCGAGGTCAGAACGCCTGCTCGAGCTGATCGCGCACCGTCTTGCGGGCGGCGGCGGCCTTCTCCTCGCACGTGGCCATCACCGACGACGCCTCCGTACGGGTGCTGGCGATGAAATCCGGCGCCTCGCTCTGGTCCAGGTCCACCAGGCCCGCGAGGTTGATGAGCACGTTGTAGTACGCGCCCTCCGCGCCGCTCAGGGCGGTCAGGACGGCCACGCCGGCATCGGAGAGGCTGTTCTGGTTGCCGATCTCGGCCATCTCGGCGGCCAGGTCGAGCACCTCGGGCACCTTCTGCAGGACCGACAGCGGCACGCGCGTGGCCTCGCGGGTGGCCGCGGCGATGGCCAGGTCGCGGGCCTTGCGCTGCTTCTCGGTCCTCTTCGGCATCCCGAAGCAGTCCATCACCCGGTTGAAGGCGTCGGTGTCGCCGTCGATGGCGTCCAGGAAGAAGTCCTTGAGCTCCTGGCCCCGCTCGGCGACGGCCTTCACGCGGTCCTGGACCCGGGCATACTTCTTCTTGCCCACGGTCAGGTTGCCCACCATGGCCACCAGGCCGGCGGCCTGGGCGGCGCAGAGCGCGGCCACCGAGCCGCCGCCCGGGGCGGGGGAGTCGCTGGACAGCTCGTCCACGAACTGCCGGTTGGTCATGCTGACCAGCGGACCGTCGACCAGGCCGGCCTGGTACTCGATCACCTTCTCCAGGGGGTCGAACTCGCCCAGCTCGCGCAGCCCCAGGCTCTGGATGGCGGTCTCGATGAGCAGCCTGCGGGGCAGGCCAGGCGACTGGTCGGCCTGCCGCTGGTAGAACTTGCCCGCCGCCAGGAGGTCGCCCTCGGGGATCAGGCCCACCAGCTCGCTGCCGGTCACCCGGGCGCCCCGGTCGCGGGCGCTGTTGCGACAGGCCTCGAAGGCGTGGTGAGGCTTGGTGATGGCGGTGTTGACCAGGTTGATGGAGACCTGGGCGCGGTCGTACTCCGGGATCACCCAGCCCACGGCCTTGCAGGCCTCCAGGCGATAGGGGCCCGGCACCAGGACGTTGTCGCCCTGGGCGTCCTTGACCAGCTTGCCGTGCTCGTCGCGCTTGGCGCGGCCGGCCTCCTTGATGTCCAGGGCGATCTGGCTGGCCACCTTCTTCTGACGCGTGTTCAGGTTCACGTTGTAGGCCACCAGGAAGCCGCGCGCCGAGACGTTGATGGCGCCGGACCGGGCGGCGTGGTCGTTCCACGCGTTGGGACCGAAATCCGGTGCCCACTCCTCGGTCCCGAGCTTGTCGGCCAGGGCCTCGTACTCGCCCTTGCGGACGTGGGCGAGGTTGCGACGCTCGGGGCGGGAGGCGGCCTCCTCGTACAGGTAGACCGGAAACTGGAGCTCCTCGCCGATCCGCTGGCCCACCTGCCGGGCGATGGCCACGCACTCCTCCATGGTCACCCCGCGGACCGGGACGAAGGGGCAGACATCGGTGCCGCCGTGGCGCGGGTGCGCCCCCTTGTGGTGCCGCATGTCGATGAGCTCGCCGGCACGCTTGACCACGCGGAAGGCGGCCTCGGCCACGCCCTCGGGCGGGCCGATGAAGGTGATCACGGTGCGGTTGGTGTCCGCGCCGGGGTCGACGTCGAGCAGGCGCACACCCTCGACCTCCTCGATCACCGACGTGACGGCGTCGATCACGCCCTGGTCGCGGCCCTCGCTGATGTTCGGCACGCATTCGACGAGCTTCTTCATCCTGGCTCACCTCGCGGTCTCGGGGTTGGGGGTCGTCCGGGCGCCGGCGCCGCCGCCGTGCTCTCCCGGCTGCACAAGTTAACCGACCGCGCCCCGGAGTTCCAGTTCACCCGCAGGATGCAACC
>JAASSM010000262.1 GCA_021767885.1 bacterium
GAGATCGAGGCGGCCGAGAAGGAGGGCGTGCATTTCCACTGCCTGACCCACCCCACGCGGATCATCACCGAGGACGGCAAGGTCAAGGGCATCGAGCTGGTGAAGATGCAGCAGGGCGAGCCCGACGCCAGCGGCCGGCGCAGCGTCCACCCCGTGGAGGGGTCGGAGCACGTCCTGGAGACGGACTTCGTGATCCCGGCCATCGGCCAGGCGGTGGACCACGGCTTCCTGCGGCCGGAGGACGGGATCGAGCTGAACCGCTGGGGGCTGATCGACGCCGACGAGACCAACCTCACCACCGACCACCCCGGCGTCTTCGCCGGCGGCGACGCCGTCACCGGCCCGGCCACCCTGATCCAGGCCATGGCCCAGGGCGAGCGAGCCGCGCGTTCCATCGATGACTACCTCACCCATGGCCGCGTCCGCTTCGACTCCAGCGATCGGTTCAGCCAGCTGCTGAAGAGCATCCGCAAGCTCAATCCCGAGTACGTGGACACGCCCGTCAAGCACATCTACCGCGTCAAGGCCCAGGAGCTCGACCCCGAGGTGCGCAAGCAGATCTTCGAGGAGGTCGAGAAGCCCATCAGCGTCGAGGAAGCGTACCGGGAAGCCAACCGCTGCATGCGGTGCTACCGCGTCTACTCGGTCGTCACCGAGAAGTAGGAGGCAGGATCCCATGCAGGGCACCATCAACGGCAAGCCGGTGACGTTCGAGACCAACCAGACCATCCTGGAGGTGGCCCGCCAGCACGGGCACTTCATCCCCACGCTGTGCGAGCTGGCCGACGCGGACCACGCGCCGGGGACGTGCCGCGTCTGCCTGGTGGAGATCCGCCGCGAGGGCAAGGCGCCCGCCTTCGTCACCAGCTGCAACACGCCCATGGAGCCGGGCATGCAGGTGCTGACCCGGACCGCGTCGGTGCGCGAGAAGCAGCGCCTGCAGGTGGAGCTGCTGCTCGGCGACCACGACCAGGACTGCGCCACCTGCGTCCGTCATGGCAAGTGCGAGCTCCAGGACGTGGCCCAGTTCGTGGGCCTGCAGCGCTCGCGCTTCGGCCGCCGCGCCTACTTCGAGCAGCGGACCCGCGATCGCAGCAGCGTGGCGGTGATCCGCGACATGAGCAAGTGCATCCGCTGCCATCGCTGCGTGCACGTCTGCCGCGACGTCCAGGGCACCGACGTGCTGGTGCTCCACGAGCGAGGCCTGAACGCGGAGATCGGCGTGCGGGACAGCCTCGCCCTGGGGACCAGCGAGTGCGTCAGCTGCGGCCAGTGCACCCTGGTCTGCCCCACCGGCGCCCTGGCCGAGGTGGATCATACCGAGCAGGTGATCGACTACTTCTACGACCCCGACGTCTTCACCGTGGTGCAGATGGCGCCCGCCACCCGCATCGCCCTGGGCGAGGAGTTCTATCTCCCGCCCGGCAGCAACGTCGAGGGCAAGATGATCACCGCCCTGAAGCAGCTGGGCGCCGACGTGGTCCTGGACACCAACTTCACCGCCGACCTGGTGATCATGGAGGAGGGGACCGAGCTGCTGGGCCGGATCAAGGAGGGCGGCACGCTGCCCATGATCACCAGCTGCTCGCCCGGGTGGGTGAACTACGTGGAGAAGAACTACCCCGAGCATCTCGACCACATCTCCACCACCAAGAGCCCGCAGCAGTGCTTCGGGGCCCTGGCCAAGACCTACCTGGCGGAGAAGCTGGGCGTGGACCCGGCGAAGGTGCGCGTGGTCTCCATCATGCCCTGCACGGCCAAGAAGGAGGAGGCGCAGCGGCCGGAGATGGCCACCGGTGGCCGGCCCGACGTGGACGTGGTCCTGACCACCCGCGAGTGTGCCCGCCTGCTCAAGCGCGAGGGCGTCTGGCTGCCCGATCTCGAGCCCTCGGGCTTCGACAACGCGTGGATGGGCGGCTACTCCGGGGCGGCGGAGATCTTCGGCACCACCGGCGGCGTCATGGAGGCGGCGATCCGGACCGTCCACCACGTGGTCACGGGGCAGGAACTCGCCAGCGTGATCTACGCGCCGGTCCGGGGCTACGAGAACCTGCGCGAGGCCACCGTCGACCTCGGCGCGGCCGGCGAGATCAAGGTGTGCGTGGCCCACGGCCTGAAGGCGGCGAAGCAGGTCATGGAGAGGGTGGCCAGCGGCACCGCCCCCTGGACCTTCATCGAGATCATGGGCTGCCCCGGCGGCTGCATGGGCGGTGGCGGCCAGCCGCGCATCAAGAAGAGCTACCAGACCTTCTGGCACGAGCGGCAGCAGGCCATCTACCAGATCGACGAGCGCTGCGAGATCCGCCAGTCGCACAACAACCCGCTGATCACCATGATCTACGACGAGTTCCTCGGCGAGCCCAACGGCCACCGCAGTCACGAGCTGCTGCACACCACCTACCGCGATCGCAAGCAGGTGGTCCACCACACCATGAAGGAGATCTGGGACGAGCTGAAGGCCTAGACGCGTCCGGCATTGCCGACCGGCGGGATCCCGCGGTATCTTCCCGACCGCACCGTGAACCCGAGCCGCGAGCGTACCCGATGACGCCGACCCCGCCGGACACCTCTCATCCCCACCCCTTCTTCCGTGGGGACACCTACCAGACGCCGGCCGACCACGGCCGCGATCTCCTGGACCGGCTGTGCCTGGGCGGCTCGGCCTGGTTCTACGCGCTGCTCACACGGGAGATCCTCCGGTCGCGGACGCAGGCCCTGGCGGGCACCTATGACGACCGCGCCTGGTCCGAGAGCTCTCGCCGCGTCATGCAGGCGCTCGAGCGGTGTGGCGCGCGCTTCCACGTCTCCGGCCTCGAGCACGTCGCCGCTCTGCCTGGCCCGGCCGTCTTCGTGGGCAACCACATGAGCACGGTGGAGACCATGGTCCTGCCCTGCCTCATCGCGCCACACCGTCCGGTGACCTTCGTGGTCAAGGAGAGCCTGCAGACCATGCCGCTGTTCGGGCCGGTGATGCGGTCGCGACACCCGGTCACCGTGGGACGACAGAATCCGCGGCAGGACATGCAGAAGGTGCTCGGCGAGGGGGCGCAGCGGCTGGCCGACGGCATCTCGGTGATCCTCTTCCCCCAGTCCACGCGCCAGGTCCGCTTCGATCCCGCGCAGTTCAACTC
Source organism: bacterium (assembly GCA_021767885.1). The sequence goes on from JAASSM010000262.1 coordinate 3,132, forward strand.
GCTGGGCATCAAGCTCGCCCGCCGCGCCGCGGTCCCGGTGGTGCCGGTGGCCCTGCGCACGGACTTCTGGCGACCGGGCCGGCTGGTCAAGGATTTCGGCCCCCTCGATCGCCGCCGCCCGATCCACATCCGCTTCGGGCCGCCGCAGCCGGTGGGGGATGATCCGCGCGCGGCGCACCAGCGGGTGGTGGCCTTCGTGTCGGAGAACCTCGCGCGCTGGGGCCTGCCACCGGTCTGATCCCGCGACGTCGCCGATCACCGCACGAGCACCAGCTTCCGTACCTGCCGGAAGTCGCCGGCGACCAGCCGGCAGAGGTAGACCCCGGCCGCGGCCCCCCGGGCGTCCCAGCGCACGGCGCGGTACCCTGCGGCCTGCGGTCCGTCGACGAGCATCGCCAGGCGACGTCCGGCCAGGTCGAGGATCTCGAGCCGCACGTCGCACGCCTCCGGCAGCTCGTAACGGATCAGCGTGAAGGGGTTGAACGGGTTGGGCGCGTTCGGCGCCAGCGCGAAGGCGGCGGGCAGTTCCGGAGGTTCGACCACCGGGACGCCGCCATACTGGTGCTCGTGCTCGGCATCGGTATAGGGCTGATAGATCACCCGCCCGAGGCTGGCCTCGTCGGGATGGTGATGGATCCGCGCCTCGATCTCGTCGGCCGCCAGCGTTCCCCAGTAGACATAGGCCGCGAGCACGTCGGCGGTCCCGTTCCGGTAGTCCCGGTCGGGCTGCCCGTCGCCGTTGTCGTGGATGTCGTTCCACTGGGCCAGCGAGCCGCCGAACGTGGGGCTGCTGGCTCCCGTGGCGTAGACCCCATATCCGGTGTTCTCCACGATGCGGCAGTTGGTCAGGGCGGGCGAGGCGTCCTGGAGCCAAAGACCCGTGGCGTTCTGTCGGATCTCGCAGTGCTCGAGGGAGGGCATGGCGCCGGTGGCGACGATGCCGGCGGAGCTGCCGTAGGCGCGAGCGTGCTCGACGAGGCAGTGCGTGAGCGAGGCGGTGGAGGAGGCGTAGAAGTAGAGGCCGTGCCAGAGGTCGTCGGTGGTGCGGCGGGTGAAGGTGATGCCGGCGGCGTCGGTGCCGGCGGCGTCGAGCGTGCCGTGGACCACGAGGTAGGCGCCCTGGTCGAAGCGGACGGTGCAGCCGTCCTGGATGGTCAGGGAACCCGTGCTGGTGATGGTGACGGTCCCGACGATGACGTGGTCATTGTCGCTGGCCAGCCAGGTCGCCGGGCCGTTGATCACCTGGTTCTGGTGGATGGTGTCGGCCATGGAGGGGATCGCGACCAGGAGCAGCAGGGCTC
>JAASSM010000263.1 GCA_021767885.1 bacterium
CACCGACCGCACCCACGTGCCGGCCTTCTGGAACCCGGCGCCGGTGACGCCGGCCGGCGGCGACGGCGAACCCATCACGCTCACCCCGGAGACCTGGCTGCGCCTGCAGGACAGCCACGGCGCCGAGCAGTGGGCCACCTTCACCGCCGTGGACGGGCCCCAGACCGTGGCGGTGACCTGGACGCCGTTCCGCGTCCAGCTGCGGGTGACCGATCCGCTGGGCGCGCCGGTGTCCGGCCTGCGCGTGGTGGTGATGCCGGCCCTTCCGGACTGGTACTGGCCCGACGAGCCCAACCGCGTCAACGTGACCATGCGGTTCGCCGTGCCGCGGGAGGCCCAGGTCCGCCTGTTCATGGAGGACGTGCGCGGGCGCCCGGTCCGCGACCTGGTCCGCGGCGTGATGCCCGCCGGCTCCTGGACCGTGGTCTGGGATGGCCGCGACAGCGGGGGTGAGCGGGTGCCGCCGGGCTGGTACCGGGCCAACCTCGAGGTGCGCGATCCGCAGACCGGCGACGTCGTGGAGTCGAGCCGGTGGCCGGTGCTGCTGGTGACCGAGGACCCGGCCCACGCCGTGGCCACCACCGACGCCGACGGCGAGGCCGTCCTGGTGGACCGCCGGCTGGTGCCGGGGTTCTGGGATCTGGAGCCCATCGTGGCGGTGGACGAGCAGGGCGAGACCACCGGCGAGGTGGTCCTGACGCCCCGCACCTGGATCCGCCTGGTGGACGACGTGGGCCGCGAGCAGTGGTGGTCGGGCGAGCTGGTGGACGGCCCGCAGGAGATCGCCATCACCTGGGATCCCTGAGCGCCCGGCTCCTGGTCTCCGAGCGGCTGACCCCCGGGTTCGCCGGGCGCCCGGGGATCGGCCATGGCGCGGGCCGTGACCGCCCCGGGACCGGTCGCGACATCCTCGCAACACCTGCTGCGAGACGGTGCGAATTCCTGCGCCGCCGTGTGACCAGCGATCGCGAAAAATCCGTGCAACCGGCCGCCCGGCTGGATTTTACGCCCGGTCATGTGATATCATCAATGATGCGCAAGTTCTCCCGGCCGCCCGCCGCAGCCCGCGACCGGATCTCATCGCATCGATGCCCCGGAGGAGTGAGACGACATGCACCGGTCTTCCATCCGCCTGCCGCTGGCCCTGACCCTGACGCTGCTGACCGCCGTGGCCGCTGGCGGCGCCCTGGCCGCCGACCAGCCCGCCATCCCGCTGGACAGCGACGGCCTGCCCGCCTACCACGTCAAGCAGTGGACCGACTTCCCCGTGCGCATCGAGCTGCCCGACCAGGCCGCCGTCAAGCAGCTCGCGGCCCGCGTGCCCCTGGCCGCCTTCAGCCGCGAGGACGTCCGCTACGAGTACGTCGGCGACAAGCCCATCGGCGCGGTGGTGGAGACCCGCGTGACCGAGGTCGAGTTCGCCGCCCTGGTCGATGCCGGCTACCGCCCCGAGAAGCTGCGCGACGTGCACCGCGAGAACCGCGAGGCCAGCGAGCGCCTCTGGGCGCAGATGTACGCCGGCAAGGCCGAGGGCCTGCGCACCGACCCGCTGAACTACGTGCCCACCAACGACCAGCTCGGCCAGATGCTCCAGGACCTGGCCACCACGTATCCGGACCAGGCCAGCTACTACACCTGGGGCTCCTCGGTGCAGGGTCGCACCCTGCACGCCCTGGTGATCTCGGACAACCCGCTGCAGAACGAGGCCGAGCCCGAGGTCCGGCTGTCCTCCTCCATCCACGGCGACGAGATCGTGGGCATGGTCCTGACGGTCAACCTCGCGCACTACCTGCTGGAGAACTACGGCCAGCCGGGCTACGAGGACGTCACCGACATCGTGGACAACTACGAGCTGCACCTCATGCCGGCCCACAACCCGGACGGCACCTTCCTCGACCAGCGCTACAACGCCAACGGCGTGGATCTGAACCGCAACTACCCCCTGCCGGCCGGCACCCACCCGGTCACCGAGCAGGAGAACGTCCACTTCATGAACCACGCGACCAGCAATCACTTCGTGGTCAGCATCAACTACCACGGCGGCGCGCTGGTCATGAACTACCCCTGGGACTACACCTACACCCTGGCTCCCGATGACGAGGCCCTGCAGCTGCAGTCGCTGGAGTACTCCACGCGGAACCTGCCCATGTACAACGGCGCCTTCCCGCAGGGGATCACCAACGGCGCCCAGTGGTACGTGATCACCGGTTCGCTGCAGGACTGGAGCTACGACCGCACCGACTGCGTGGACATCACCTGCGAGGTCTCCAACATCAAGTGGCCGTCCAACAGCTCGCTGCCCGGCTACTGGGAGGACAACCGCGAGTCCATGATCGCCTACGTGCTGGGCGCCCGCGCCGGGATCACCGGCGTGGTCACCGACGCGGAGACCGGCCAGCCCCTGGACGCCACCATCACCGTGGTGGGCATCGACAAGCCCGTCGGCACCGACCCCGCCCACGGCGACTACTACAAGATCCTCCACGACGGCACCTTCGACGTCATGGTCGAGGCCACCGGCTACGTGACCCAGACGGTCACCGGGGTAGAGAGCACCTGGGGCGTGGAGAACGTGGTGGACGTGGCCATGCAGCCGCTGGCCACCGGCGTGGTGGCCGGCACGGTCACCGACCTGCAGGGCCAGGGCCTGGACGCCACCGTCGAGGTGCGCACCTGGCCGGCCGGCGAGCTGGTCGACAGCGTCACCAGCGACGGCAGCGACGGCGGCGCCTACGACATCGCGCTCTTCTACGGCGACTACACCCTGACCGCCAGCGCGCCGGACCACTTCACCGAGTCCCAGCAGGTGACCGTCAGCGCCACCCCGGCCCAGGTGGACTTCGAGCTCGGCGGCATGATCACCAGCTACCCGGTGGCGGAGGACTTCGAGACCGGCGCGGGCGGTTTCGCCGGCGACTGGACCCTGGGCACGCCCGGTCACGACAGCGATCAGTGCCTGACCGACAGCGAGGGCAGCTACCCCAACGACGCCGACCTGGTCACCACCCACGGCACCGGCGTGGACCTGACCGACGTGATGGAGCCGCAGGTCTCCTTCATGGCGAAGTGGAGCATCGAGAACAGCTGGGACGCCGCCTTCTTCGAGGTCTCCACCGACGGCGGCAGCGACTGGACCCCGATGGCGGTGCCCGGCCGCACCGGCCCGGCCAGCGGCCAGGGCGCCCAGCAACCGGCCGGCGTGCCCTGCTTCGACGGCAGCCAGGCCAACTGGGTGAGCTGCCTGGTGGACCTCACGCCGTTCGTGGGCGAGGCGGACGTGCGCTTCCGCTTCCGCCTGGCCAGCGACGGCAGCGTGACCCAGGACGGCTTCTCCGTGGACGACTTCGTGGTCCAGGTCACCACCGAGGACAACGGCGGCACCACCGACACCCTGGACGTGCCCATGGCGGCGGCCAGCGTCCGCGCCTACCCCAACCCGTTCAACCCGCAGACCACGCTGCGCCTGGTCAACCCGCGGGCCGGCCACGTGGACCTGGCCATCTACGACCTCCAGGGCCGCCTGGTCCGCACGCTGGCCAGCGAGACCATGCCGGCCGGCCCGGTGGAGGTGCGCTGGAACGGCACCACCGACACCGGCCGCCCCGCCGGCAGCGGCGTCTACTTCGCCCGCATGCAGAGCCCCGCCGGCCAGGCCGGCGCCAAGCTCATGCTGATCAAGTGATCCCACCGCGGCCGGCGCCTCGCGACCCGCGAGCGCGCCGGCCCGCACTGCGCCGGCCACGAGGCGCCGGCCACGAGGTCATGGCGAGGCGGCGCCGGCCATGAGGCGCCGGCCCGCGAGGAAGCGTCGGGGGAGGGGCCCCCCGGGGGACATTCCCCCCGGCCCCGGGAGGACCTTGGAGCCCGACCAGTCTCCGATCCCGGCCGATCGGAGCAGACCGCGAACCGCCATCCCCATCGCGGGGGTGGCGGTTCGTGCGTCGGGCCCCTCATGATGAGTTGTGCCCCGGAGAATGTGTATGGCTGCCGGAACCGCGGCTTTTCCTCACCATTCCTGCCGAGTAGCACATGAAATGCATAGTCTGAGGCTCTCTCGGGGGGCATTCGCGGGCCATCAACAATCTTCGGGGCACAACTCTCATGATGCGCCGGAGCGGTCCAGGCTCAGCGTGGTCCGGAGTCACGGGGCCAGGCTCGGGGCGAACCAGGATCAGGTGGTCCAGGTACTCCGGATCCCCGCACCTCGCGATGCCTCTCGGTGCTCCCGAGGGCTCCGTCAGGTCGCGGCTGAAATGTCTGCCGGCAGCAGACAAATGGCGCCGTGGTGGGGCGACCGACCACCATACCGGAGGCCACGTGGAGGTCGACCTGGGGGAACCGCCGGGGGGGAGAGCCCATAAGTGCCCCCCGGGGGGCCCCCGGGGGCACCCCGGAAGGCACCCGTGGGCACCTGGAGC
>JAASSM010000264.1 GCA_021767885.1 bacterium
CCTCTCGCGATGCCGGTCCGGCCGTCGGCACGACGGCGACGACCGGACCCGCCAGCGCGGCACGGTCCCGGTCGCGCGGGCAATATATCGGAACCACCCGGGCGATGCGAACGCGAATCCGGGCCGGCCGCCGCTCCTGGCGCGGCCGCGGCGCGGCCCGCATGCGCGCAGGCGGCAGCGCGGACGCGGCGGCGCGCTGATCGGGCGCTTTCATCACAAATATGGTATGATTTCCCGATGAAATTCCGGCAACCGGCCAGCCCACGTCCCCGGGGAGGACCGCCCATGCCCGACGCCACCGGCGCCCGCCCGCAGACCCGCGGCTTCGACTTCGATCGCAACGAGGCCCTCCGCTCGCTCCCCCCCCACCTCAAGCAGTTCGCCGTGGATCAGGTGTACGACCAGTACACCCCCGTCGATCACGCCGTCTGGCGCTACATCATGCGCCAGAACGTGTATTTCCTGAAGGAGCACGCCCACAAGGTCTACTTCGACGGCCTGCTCAACACCGGCATCGATTTCGAGCGCATCCCTCGCATCGAGGAGATGAACGACATCCTCGCCCGCATCGGCTGGGGCGCGGTGGCGGTGGACGGATTCATCCCGCCGGCGGCGTTCATGGAGTTCCAGGCCTACAAGGTGCTCGTGATCGCCGTGGACATGCGCCAGGTGGGGCACATCGAGTACACGCCGGCGCCGGACATCGTCCACGAGGCCGCCGGCCATGCGCCCATCATCGTGGACCAGGAGTACGCGCGGTACCTCCAGCGCTTCGGCGAGATCGGGGCCAGGGCCATGTCCTCCCGCCAGGACTTCGAGCTCTACGAGGCCATCCGCCACCTCTCCATCCTCAAGGAATCGCCCGGCACGCCGCAGGCGGAGATCGACGCCGCCGAGCGCGAGGTGGAGTACCGGCAGGAGAACCTGGGCGAGCCCTCGGAGATGGCCCTGCTCAGCCGCCTGCACTGGTGGACGGTGGAGTACGGCCTGATCGGCCCGCTGGAGCGGCCCAAGATCTACGGCGCCGGACTGCTCTCCTCCATCGGCGAGGCCGCCAGCTGCCTCGGCGATCACGTGAAGAAGATCCCCTACACCGTCGATGCGGCCAGCTACGCCTTCGACATCACCACGCAGCAGCCGCAGCTCTTCGTCACGCCGGACTTCCAGCACCTGATGGCCGTGCTCGAGGAGTTCGCCGACGGCATGGCCTTCCGCACCGGCGGCCTGGCCGGCCTGCAGAAGGCGGTCCAGTGCGCGCGGACGGCCACGGCGGAGCTGTCGTCCGGCCTGCAGATCTCCGGGACCTTCACCGAGGTCCTGGCCGACGCCGCCGGTCAGCCGGTGTTCCTGCGGACCCGCGGGCCGGCCCAGCTGGCGGTGGACGATGAGCAGCTCGCCGACCACGGGCCGCGACGCCATCCCGATGGTCTGGTCACGCCGGTGGGCCCGTTCGCCGCCACGGGCGCCGAGCCGGAGACGCTGTCGGATGATGATCTGGCCACGCTCGGTTGCGCGCCCGGCGACCAGGATGCCGAGCTGGTCTATGCGCGCGGCGTGCACGTCGCCGGCCACCTCGAGCGGGTCGAGCGCAGCGAGGGCAAGCTGCGGCTCATGCACTGGCGCGACGCCACCGTCACGTACGAGGGCCGCACGCTGCACGCCCCCGGGGACGGGCCCCTCACCGTCGCGGTGGGCGCCGACGTGGTCTCCGTGTTCCAGGGCGCCGCGGACAAGACCGCCTTCGAGGACATCTCCCTGGTCCCCCGCGAGCGCACCATCAAGGTGCAGTATGGCGCACGGGACCGGCACCTGCAGGACCTCTACCGGCGGGTCCGCGAGATCCGGGAGCAGGACGGCGACCTCGCCGAGCTGGCGGAGATCTGGGCCGCCGTGCAGGCGGAGCATCCGCAGGACTGGCTGCTGGCCATGGAGATCGCCGAGCTGCTGGCCGCCCGGCCGCAGGCGCTCCCGGAGCTGCGGACGGAGGTCCGGAGCTTCCTCACGCGCCGGCGGGACGAGAACGCGGAGCTGCGCACGCTCATCGACTGGGGCTTCACCCTCATCGACTACCACGGCGAGGGGGCGGCCGCCGCACCGCGCGGCTAGAGGTTGCCGCCCACCCAGCCCACGTGGATGGTGTCCACGAGCACCGAGCGCGGCCGCGACAGGGCGTACGCCACCGCCTCCGCCGTCTCCTGCGGGGCCATCATGTTGTCCCGGGGGAAGTCCCCCGCCACGGCGTCCCAGATGCCCGTGTCGGTGGCCGCGGGGTAGACGTTGATCACCCGGATGCCGCGGCCGCGCAGCTCCTCGCGCATCACCGCCGAGAGCCCCTCCAGGCCATGCTTGGCCGCGGCGTAGGCCGCCCAGCCGGGAAACGGCGAGCGCACCGCCACGGAGGAGATGTTCACCACCGACCCGCCCTCGGGCAGCTGTCCGAGCAACCGCTGGGTGAGCAGGAACGGCGCGGTGACGCCCACGGCCAGCGACCGCTGCCACTGCTCCACGGTGATCTCCTCCAGGGGACGGACCACCGCCATGCCGGCGTTGTGGACGAGGACGTCCAGCGCGCGGTCGCCGGGGGCGGTGTCGTCCAGGGCGGGCTCGGCCAGGGTCCCGGTCACGTCCCTGGCCAGGCCCAGCGTGGCCTCGGTGTCGGCCAGGTCCGCCAGGAAGGTCCGGGCCGTGGCGCCGGCCTCGCCGACGGTGGCGGCCACGGCGGCCAGCGCCTCGCGATCGCGTCCGTGCAGCAGCAGCGTGACGCCGGGCGCGGCGAGGCGCTCGGCGATGGCGCGGCCGATGCCGCGGCTGGCGCCGGTGATGAGCACGCGCATGGTGGGATCATCCTTCCTCGCGACCGGCGGCCAGCGAGCCGGCGTCCTGGTCGCGTCGCAGGGCGAAGCGGTTGTTGGCGGTCTCCCAGAGGCGCAGGCGCGCGAGCTCGCCCCCGGGCGGGGACGCGTCCGCAGATGTCGCCTGCGCCTGCGCGCCCGCCGCGGCCAGCGAGGCGGCCAGCCGCGGCCAGAGCACGCGGATGATGTTCTCGCTGGTCGAGGGGCGGTCCCGGAAATCCTCCGTCTCCAGATCCAGGTGGCGATCCTGCCAGGGCGCCACCGCCGCATCGATGGCATGGCGCAGGCCCAGGAAGCTGCCGCAGGTCCCGGACCGCGCGTCGTAGGGTGCGGCCACCGTGGCCTCCACGCGGTAGGTGTGGCCGTGGCCCGAGGGATTGTTGCACCGCTCGTACACGGCACGGTTGGCGTCGGCGTCCAGGAGCGGGCTATGGAGCCGGTGGGCGGCGTCGAAGGTCCGCTGCAGCGCCAGGCGCGTGCCGGCCGTCGGGTGATGCTCGGCGAAGAAGTCGTCCCGCTCGTGCAGCCGCAGGCGCGCCACCGGCAACGCGGCGGCCAGGCGCTCGTGGAGCCAGCGCACCAGGCTCTCGGTGGTCAGCGGACGACCCTCCAGGGCCGGCACCTCGTGGTTGAGGTGGCGGTGGTCGAGGTCATCGGCGATGGCGGCGAGGGCGGCCGCGACCGCGGCCGGCGGTGCGGACAGGCCGGTGTCGGGATCGCGGCGACCGCCCAGCGTCACGCGCAGGCGGTAGTGGTGGCCGTGGCCCCATGGCGCGGCCGCGATGCCGAAGAGGGCGGTGTTCTCGGCGTCCGAGAGGTGGGGCGACATGGTGCGCCGCGCGGCGGAGAACTCCACCCAGTGGTGGCCCTCCACCGTGCCGTCGGCGTACGCGGTGGCCTCGCGCCCCGGAGACTCGGTCAGGTGACAGGCCACCGGGCGGGCGGGGAAGCCGGCGAACAGGGGCGTGGCATCGGCCAGGAGCTGGGCCGCCACGTTCTCCGGCACCGGCGGCAGGGCATCGAACGGCGGCGTGTCCCGGTTGAGGAAGCGGTGGTCGTAGCGGCGGGCGAGCAGGTCCTTCATGGCCGCCTTGATCTCGGTCACGTTGATCACCATGCCGGTGGCCGGATCCACCGGGCCGGCGAAGACCATGACGGCGGTGTAGTTGCGGCCCGTCCCGTGGCGCGCGGCGCTCTCCGGGCCGAAGACGGCGCGGTTGGCGGGCGCCTCCCAGGACGCCCGCGCCAGGCGGCGGGAGGCGGAGAACTCGAAGCGCTTGCTGATGGTCAGGAACATGCAGCCGATCCAGCGGGTGACGGGGTCACGGGCCGACCACGGATCGCCGCGCCGACGGGGGTCGGCGGGTCGCGACGCCGCAGGGCACCTCCGCCGCTCATTCTAGCCACGAATCCGGCCCGGCGCCGCCGCGAAGCGCCGCCGCTGCCGGGATGTTGTCATCCGGCCGGCACCTCTGTTAGGTTGCCATGACGACCACGCACTGGGCGCGGCCCGGTGCGCGCATCCGGTGGCGCCACCTGGCGCGCTCCCGATGTCCCGCC
>JAASSM010000265.1 GCA_021767885.1 bacterium
GAAGTAGTCGCTGGCGAAGAAGCAGCGGTCCTGCCAGTCGGCGCCCAGCCAGCGGACATCCTCCTGGATGCCGTCGACGAACTCCGTCTCCTCCTTCTCGGGGTTGGTGTCGTCGAAGCGCAGGTTGAACTTGCCGCCGAACTCCTGGGCCAGGCCCCAGGCGATGTGCACCGCCTTGGCGTGGCCGATGTGCAGGTAGCCGTTGGGCTCCGGCGGGAACCGCGTGTGCACGCGGCCGTCGTGGGTGCCGGCCTCCACGTCCCGGGCGACGATCTCGCGCAGGAAGTTGCGGGATTCGGGGGCGACCGTGGCGTCCTGGGGGGCGCCGGGCGCGTTCTTGGCGTCGGGACCGGTCATCGCGGGGCCTCGCTGCTGGGGGTGATGGCGGAACACTGCGTGCAGAAGGCTAACCCCGCGGCCGGCGGCCGTCAAAGGGCGGTGCGGCTCCGGGCTCGCCGCGCGGCCCGGCCTGCGCTACCATCGGCCGGTCCGGACCACCGCGCCGGCCGGCTTCCCGGCCCGTCGCCACGCGTTGCCCCCATGCCGGAGGTTCGCCGCCATGGACCTGACGCTCGTCGCGGAGAACCTGGTCGCCCCGCCCATCCTGTTCTTCCTGCTGGGCATGGCGGCCACGCTGCTGCGCTCGGACCTGGAGATCCCCACCCCGGTCACCCGGGCGCTCTCGCTCTACCTGCTCTTCTCCATCGGCATGCACGGTGGCGTGGAGCTGGCGCGGGCGGGATTCTCCACCGCGGTCCTGGTCCCGCTGGCGGCCGGGGTGGTGGCCAGCATGGTCATGCCCGTGGGCGTCTACCTCCTGCTGCGCCGGCGCCTGGGCGTGGAGAACGCCGCCGCCGTGGGCGCCACCTACGGTTCCATCAGCGCCGTCACCTTCATCACCGCGGCGGGCTTCCTCGAGGCGCGCGGCGTTCCCTATGGCGGCCACATGGTGGCGGCCATGGCGCTCATGGAGTCCCCGGCCATCCTGGTGGGCGTGCTGCTGGCACGCCGCGCCGGCATCGCCGCCGCCGGCGGACCGGCCGCCGGGGCGGCCGGGGCGCCGGGGCCGTCGCTGCTGCGCGAGGCCTTCCTCGGGGGCCCGGTGTTCCTGCTGCTGGGCAGCCTGCTGGTGGGGCTGGCCACCGGCGAACGCGGCTGGCAGGCGGTGGCGCCCTTCGCCCACGAGCCGTTCCGCGGCGTGCTCTGCCTCTTCCTGCTGGACATGGGGCTGATCGCCGCCCGGCGGCTGGACGACCTCCGCCGGGCTGGCGCCGCGCTCGCGGTGTTCGCCGTGGCCGTCCCTTTGGTGGCCGCGGCCGGCGCCATCCTGTTCGCCTGGGTGGCGCGCCTGACCCCCGGCGATGCGCTGCTGCTGTGCGTGCTCTGCGCCAGCGCGAGCTACATCGCCGTGCCGGCGGCCGTGCGCGTGGCCCTGCCGGGCGCCAACCCCGGACTCTACCTGCCCATGGCCCTGGCCATGACGTTCCCGTTCAACATCGCGGTGGGCATCCCGCTCTACTACGGCGTCATCGAGGCGCTCTGGAGGTGACCATGATACCGGTGAGCCGCATCGAGATCGTCATCGACGCCCCGCACGTGCCGCAGGTCATCGCGGTGCTCGCGCGCCATGGTCTGCACGGCTACAGCCTGATCCGGAGCGTCACCGGTTCCGGCGAGCGGGGCCGGCGCCTGGGGGACGAGCTGACCTCGGTCTCCAGCAACAACTACCTGCTGACCACCTGCCCGCCCGAGCGGCTCGAGGCGGTCACCGAGGACCTGCGGCCGCTGCTCGCCCGCGTGGGGGGGATGTGCCTGGTCTCGGACGCGCGGTTCCTGGACCACTGACTCGGGGCGGTGGCCCGTGCCCCGCGGCGGGGTCGGGGCGCCTGCACGAGGGAAACGGAGCGAGGCCCGGGGCAGGGCGCCCCGGGCCTCGCGTGTCACACCCGATGATCCGGTTACAGGTTCATCAGCTCGTGGTCGTCCTCGAGGGAGAAGACCTCGTCGTCGTCCAGGCTGGCCACCGGCGCCTCCTTGCGGGAGGGCCGGGACGGCGCGTGGCTCGCCGACGGCGTCGCCGCCCGCGCCACGTGGTGCGGGGCCGGCGCCGGCGCGGTGCGTCCACCGGTCGAGGCCGAGCCGCCCACCATGCTCATGAGCTCGATCACCATGCGGCTGAGCTCCTCGGCCTGGCCGGAGAGCTCCTCGCTCGCCGACGCCGACTCCTCGGCATTGGCGGCGTTGGCCTGGGTGATCTGGTCCATCTGGCCGACGGCCAGGTTGACCTGCTCGAGGCCCTCGGCCTGCTCCTGGCTGGCGCTGGCGATCTGGTCGATGAGCACGTTGACCCGGCTGGCCTGATCGCCGATCTCGCCGAGCACCTCGCCCACCTCCTTGCCGATGGACACGCCGCTGTCGGCGTTCCGCACGGCGTCCTCGATCATCTCGGCGGTGTTCTTGGCCGCCTCGGCGGACCGCTGGGCCAGGTTGCGCACCTCCTCGGCCACCACGGCGAAGCCCTTGCCCGCCTCGCCGGCGCGCGCGGCCTCCACCGCGGCGTTCAGCGCCAGCAGGTTGGTCTGGAAGGCGATCTCGTCGATGGTGGTGATGATCTTGGCCGTCGAGTCGCTGGACTGCTTGATGTCGTCGATGGCCTTGCTCATGCGCGTCATGGCCTCGACGCCCTTGGCGGCGCTGCTGTTGGTGCTGCCGGCCAGATCCCGCGCCTCGCCTGCACTCTTGGCGTTGCGCTTGGTCATCGCCGTCATCTCCTCGACGCTCGAGGCGGTCTCCTCGATGGCCGCGGCCTGCTTGCTCGCGCCCTCGGCCAGCGACTGGCTGGCCGAAGAGACCTGGCCCGCCGCGCTGGCGGTCTGGTCGGAGCCGGAGTTCAGGCTGGCGATGATCCGGTTCAGCGGGCCGGTGATCGAGCGGGTGATCACGATGGCCAGGACCACGCCCACCAGCACGCCGATGGCCAGGCCGATGAGCATGGTGAGCGAGGCGGCGGAGAGGGTGCTGGAGGTGTCGTCGGCGATGGTCTGGGCGCCCTCGATGCCGGCGGCGGCGGTCTCCTGCGCCACGACCAGCACCTGGTCGCCGGCGGCGCCGCGGCGCCTGCTCACGTCCTGGAGCTGGCGCCAGTTGGCCAGCAGGGCGTTCATCTCCTGGCGGTAGGCGTCGCCCGCCTTCTCCACCGCGGCGATGTCGCGCAGGTCCTTGTCCAGGTAGGTGATCTGGCGAAGGTCGGCCAGCTTCTGCTCGATCTGCTCGAAGTTGCCGTCCGCCTGCTCGATCAGCGCCGGGTCGCGCAGGGCCTGGCTCTTGAAGCAGGCCACGCGGGTCTCGTTGCCCAGATCGATGACGTCGTTGACCAGGTTGATCTTGCGCACGCGCTCGCGCAGCTTCTCGGCGGTGGCGCCGGCGGCGATGTCCGCCTCCATGGACTCGTTCTGCGAGTCGAGGAAGTTCGACGCGTTGTCGATGTACTGCGCGGCGGCCTCGTCGAGGCCCGCGCGGTTGTCCGCGAGCTTGCCGTTGAGCGCCACGGTCTGCTGCACGAGATCCTTGTACCGGGCCACGCCCTCCTGGGTCTTGACCACGGCCGGTCCGAGCTTCACCAGGTGCTCGGCCTCGTCGGCGAGGCGGGCGCACTCGGCGAGCCACTTGTCCAGGGCGGTGAGCTGCTCCATGCCGGCGTCGTAGTAGCGCTGTTCCTCGCTCAGGCCGTAGCCGCGCATGGCGTACATGGTCAGCAGCGACGCGCGCTCGACCTCGGTGCAGTACTCCACCTCCGGCATGTATTCCTGGGAGAGGACGTTGGACTTGGTCTCCACCCCCTTCATGCTGACGACGGCCAGACCGCCGAGAGCGAGGGCGACCACGATCAGGGCCGCGAATCCGGCGCCGATCTTGGTCCCGAGCTTCATGCTGGCAAACATCGGAGATTCCTTTCGTGATGTCCCTGTGTTCCGCGGCGGGCCGTGTCCGCGTCTCGAGTGCGACAGCCCCCGGACGGGCGCTCCGACCAGGTGGACCGTGTCGAAGTGCTGTCCACCGTTCGGCGGATCCGTATCGCTCTTTAAGGAAAAGTCTTATCAGGGATGGCTACCGATCCCCGAATGCCACGCTGGCCGGGACCGGAGGCCAGGTGTGGAGCGGTCAGCGTGCGCCGGGACGGGGGCCGATGAGCGCGGCGAACCGGCCCGCGGCTGGACCCTGGCGCCGCCAGCTCCAGAACCGCTGGCCCTGGCAGATGGTACAGATCCCGCTGAATGCGATCCGCCCCGCCGGCACCCCGGCGGCGACGAGCTGCGCGGTGTTGGCCTGCCAGAGATCCAGGATCCAGCGGTCGCCGTGGGGGCGGAAGTGGGCGGCGGCCTGGTCGCCGAGGCGCGCGCAGGCCTC
>JAASSM010000266.1 GCA_021767885.1 bacterium
CAGGGCGAAACCCAGCAGGCCGCAGGCGGCGGGGCCGCGGTCGCCGGTGCAGTTGCCGAAGGGATCGGCGGTGGGAGCGGCGATCACCGCGACGTCGATGTGCACCTCGCCGTCCTGGATGGCCTGCCAGCGGCCGCCGTGGGAGCGCAGCACCGCCATGCCGCGCATCCGGCCCTGCGAGCAGTAGTCGCCCAGCGGGCCGTTCATCGAGCCCTCGATGTGGTGGATCACGCCGCTCTCGAGGTGGTCGAGCTGCGGCGCGTGCACCGGGAAGCTGGCCGACGGGAACCAGCGCAGATCCTTGACGCCCAGCTCGGCCGCCGCGGCGAACACCGCGTTGGCCACCAGGTCGCCATTGCGCAGGTGGTGGTGGGTGGAGATGGTCATGCCGTCGCGCAGGCCGGCAGTGACCAGCGCGGTGCGGATGTCCGCGACCACCTTGTCGCCGTCGGCGGGGTAGTCCTGGCAGGCGCGGATGGGCGGGGCGGCCTTGCGCCCGGTGGGCCGGTACGTGCCCACACCCTGGTACGGCACCGCCGGCTCCCCGTTGATCTCGCGCGGCACCAGGCGGCCCGCGGCGTTCTGCACCAGCTCGCTCATCGCTGCGCCTCCTCGCTCGCGGCCGCGCCGGCGTCCGCGCCCGCGCCACCGGACTCTCGCCAGTCCTCCGCCAGCCTGCCCACCAGCACCGCGGTCTGCACCGTGGCCAGCGCCCGCTTGACCACCGGCGCGTCGATCATCTTGCTGCCCAGGGCCACCACGCCCAGCCCCCGGGCCTGCGCATCCTCGAAGGCCTGCACGATGCGCGTGGCCCGCGCGATCTCCTCCTCCGTGGGCGCCAGCGCCTCGTGCACCACCGGGATCTGCCGCGGGTGGATGCACCCCTTGCCCACGAAACCCAGGGCCCTGGCCTCGGTCACCGACGCGCGCAGGCCCTCCATGTCGGTCACGTCACTGAACACGGTATCGATGGGCTGCACGCCGGCCGCGCGGGCGCCGTTGAGCACCTGCGCCCGCGCCCAGAAGCTCTCCGTGCCGGCCAGCGTGCGCTGGGCGCCGATGTCGGCGGTGTAGTCCTCCAGGCCGATGGCCAGGGCCACCACCGCGGGATGGGCCGCGGCGATCTCGTACGCGCGCCACGCCCCCAGCGCGGACTCGATGATGGGCATGAGGAAGACCTCGCGGTCTGGCGCCAGCTCGGCGATGCGCCCGGCCACCGCCGTCACCTGCTCGGGGTGCTCCACCTTGGGGATCAGGATCACGTGGACGCCGTGGCCCACCACCCACGGCAGATCCGCCAGCCCCATGTCCCCCTGGTTGATGCGCACCATGCGCTCGGCGCCATGGAAATCCACCGCGCGCAGGGCGTTGCGCACCAGCACCCGCGCGGCATCCTTCTCCGCGGGCGCCACGGCGTCCTCCAGGTCGAGGATCACGCCGTCGGGCCGGTGCAGACCGGCATTGATCAGGAGCTTGGGCTGGGTGCCCGGCAGGTAGAGCCGGCTGCGCCGCAGCCGCTCCCGGGTGCTGCGGCCCGAGTCGCGGGACGACCTCGGCAGCAGGAACTCCGCCGTCAGGTCCGGCCGGGCGCGCCGGACCGCCGTCTCCAGGCGGGCCGCCAGGACGAAGGGCAGCGCCCCCTGGTCCTGCACCTCGACCCGGGCGTGGGCCACGTCCAGCGCCGCGCACCCGTGGGCGATCAGCTCGCGGATGCTCCGGCCATAGAGGCCGGCCACCTTGCTGCGCAGCTCCACCTCCACGCCGCCGTCGCCGCGCAGCTCCACCGCGATCCAGCAGTCGCTGCGCACCCTCGGGCCCTGGTCGCCCGCCTCGCCTCTCGCCACCATGATCCACCTCGCTTCCGGTGATGAAGGTCGGGGGCCGCCTCCCGGCCTATAGTGATGCCACCGGCAGGCCTGATCAAGCATCCGCAACTCCCGCAGTTCCCTGGGATTTCTTCGTATTGATCAGCGCCGATCAGCGCCAGGAATTATCCCCAACCCCCTGCCAGACCGGAGAAGAATGGGCCTGTGGAGCGGGTCAGGATTTTTTAGACATGGACCACCGAAAGTCCAACCCGATCACTCGCAACGCGTTAGCCGACGCCGCGGCGTCAAGTTTCCGCCGGGGGACAACGCCCGAAAGCTGGGGATAACTGGTGGGTAAATCCGGCGGAGAGGCAGAATTCTTTCGGGATAACCGTCAAGATCGCGTCAACACGAGACTTCAAGAGCCGGGGGCCGCCACGTCAGGTGGCAGCCCCCGGGCACCGGTTGCGGACGGGTCCCGGCCAGGACGCAGCCAGGCTCCTCGCGATCCGGCTACCGCGCCAGGTCCTCGATCACCGCGGTGAACAGGCGGTACATCTTCTGCACCGAGCTGATCTGGACCCGTTCGTCGGGCGAGTGGGCGCCGGTGATGTTGGGACCGAAGCTGACGATGTCCAGGTCCGGGTAGTTCTCCAGCAGCAGGCCGCACTCCAGGCCCGCGTGGATGGCCATCAGGTCCGGCTTCTGCCCGAAGAGCTTCTCGTACTGCTTGACGGTGATCTTCAGCACCGGCGAGTCCGGGTTGGGCTGCCACGCGGGGTAGCCCTCGGGCTGGTCCACCTTCGCGTCGGCCTGACGCCCGAGCGCCGCGTGCCGCGCCACCAGGTTGTCCAGGTAGCTCATCACCGAGCTGCGGCTGCAGCAGACGATCTTCACCTTGTTGCCGTCGGTGGCCACCACGCCCAGGTTGCTGCTACTCTCCACCAGGCCGTCCACCGCGCGGCTCATGGCCAGCACGCCGTGAGGGATGCCCATGAGCAGGTCGAGCAGGCGGCGGGAGTCGGCCTGGCTCCAGGCCTTCTCCACCTTCACCGAGCCCACGCGCCACTCCAGCCCCTCGTCCACGCCGGCCAGCTCCTCCTTCAGGATCCGCTGCAACACGCCGTCGACGATCTTCTTGAACTCCCGCGCCCGGTCCTCCGGGACCAGCACCCGGGCCTCGGCCTCGCGCGGGATGGCGTTGCGCAGCATGCCACCGTCGAAGCGCTGGATGCGCACCGGCATCTCGCGGGCGGCGGCATCGAGGGCGCGTGCGAGCAGCTTGTTGGCGTTGCCGCGGCCGGTGTGGATGTCCAGGCCGCTGTGGCCGCCGAGCAGGCCCTTGAGCGCCACCTTGCGCCCGACCATGGTCCTGGGCGTCTTGCCGCCGCGCAGCGTCAGGTGGAAGATGGAGTCCTGGCCGCCGGCGCAGCCCATGAAGATGCCGTGGTCCTCCTCGCTGTCGAGGTTGATCATGGTCTTCGCCGTGAACCAGCCGGGCTGCACGCCGGCCGCGCCGGTCAGGCCGCGCTCCTCGTCCACGGTCAGCAGCACCTCGATGGGCCCGTGCGTCACCGACGGGTCCTCGGCCAGCGCCAGCCCCATGGCCACGCCGATGCCGTTGTCCGCGCCCAGGGTGGTGCCCTCGGCGGTGACCCAGTCGCCCTCCACCGTCATCGCGATGGGGTCCTTCTCGAAGTCGTGCTTGGTGGCGGCGTTCTTCTCGCAGACCATGTCGGTGTGCCCCTGCACCAGCACCGCCGGCTTCTTCTCCTTGCCCTTGCTCGCGGGGATGGAGATCAGCAGGTTGCCGACGCGGTCCTGCTTCACCGGCAGGCCCCGGTCCTCCGCCCACTGTTCGAAGTGGGCCTGCACGGCGGCCTCGTTGCCGCTGCCCCGGGGGATCCGGTTCATGGCGTCGAAGATCTGCCACACGGGGCGTGGCTCGAGCTGGTCGATCTTGCTCATGGAAGCTCCTCGCGGTGGGTTGGGGTCACGGGGGACCGGGACGACATCTCGCGAGGTACAGGTATAGTCGGCGCGGCGGCGCGAGTCAACGATACCGCCGGCCGCGGATCGCCCGCCGGGCGCACCATCTCGACCAGCCTGCGACCGCGAGACCGGCGCCGCCGCTAATCCATCACCAACGTGAGCGGACTGTCCGCCGGCGACCAGTTGCCGCGCTCCACCCGCCCCGGCCCGGACGGGAACAGCAGCCAGCTGTACTTCCCGTAGTGTCCCAGCCGCGAGCCCAGCGCGCCCAGGCGCTTCGCGTTGCGCGAGAGCACCACCAGGTCGGTGCCGCCGCCAGGCGCCGGCGCGGCGAACACGAGGTCGTGATCGGCCAGGCTGTACCGCAGGCCCTCGAGGAAGATCAGGTCGCCATGCACCTCCAGGCCCGCCGGCAGGCGCGCGGCCAGCACCGCGCCGGTGGGGTTGACCAGGACGTTGACGGCCGCGGGATCCGGCGCGCCGTCGGTGCGCACGTCGGGGGCGTCGCACTCGCAGAAGCCCGCGGCGAACTCCCGCGCCGCGTGTTGCACCATGGCGCCCTCGGCCGGCGCCACGAACACGTGCTCCTCGG
>JAASSM010000267.1 GCA_021767885.1 bacterium
CGGCGCCGCGCAGCTGCAGGCCGTCCTCGGTGCGCCAGACGCCGGCCTCGGCGTCCCACTCCGCCGCGGCGGTGGTCCAGTCGCCCTCGGTGGAGAAGTCGCGCACGTCCAGGACCTTGGGCAGGCCGTGGGACGTGGTCTGCAGCCCGGGCACGTCCAGGTCCACGCCGGTATCGAGGATGGCGATCACCACGCCGCGGCCGTCCCAGCCGGGATGCGCGGCGCGCCAGTCGGCGGCGCCCATGTCGTTGCTGGGCAGGAAATTCCAGGTGTCCTGGGCCGGCGTGGCCGCGGCCAGGGCCAGCAGGGCGGCGGCCAGCAGCAGGACCGCGCGCGATGACCGGAGATGCATGGTACTCCTCCATGGGACAGGCGGGATCGGAAACCGGTGCCGGGGGGCCGAACCCCACGACGATAAGCGGGCGGACCGTCGCAAACAAGGATCAGACGCCGCCCGGCCGCCCGGGGCCCGGGGTTGCGCCGCCGGACCGGGGCGCCCATGTTCTGGGCGTTCCGCACGTCCCGTGACGGCCGCACGTCGCTGCCCATCCCGACCGCGGTGGTGTATACTCGCCACGGCCGGCCGCGGGCGCGGCGACCGTCGCGTCCACGCCGGGCGGTGCTTCCGGGCCCCGACTCCCGGGACACCGCGGTCTCCATCGCGAAAGGGAACGTCCCGCCATGCACGACCTCCACGACAAGGGTCGCCACACCCGCATCATCCACGCCGGCAACCCCATCGATCCCGCCACCGGCGCCGTGTCGGTGCCCATCTACCAGTCCAGCACCTTCGCCTTCAAGAACGCCGACCACGGCGCGGCCTCCTTCCGTGGCGACCCCGAGGGCGGCTACATCTACACGCGTCTGGGCAATCCCACCATCGGCGCCCTGGAGGAGAGCGTGGCCACCCTGGAGGGCGCCTGCGGCGGCCTGGCCTGCGCCACCGGCATGGCGGCGGTGAACCTGGTCTACTACGCCATCCTGTCGCGGGACGAGCACGTGGTCTGCACCGAGTCCCTCTACGGCCCGAGCCGCATGGTCCTGGAGACCGAGTACCCCCGCTTCGGCATCGAGGCCACCTTCGTGGACACCTCCGACCCCGGGAACGTGGCCGCGGCCATGCGCCCGCAGACGAGGCTGGTCTACCTCGAGACCCCGGCCAACCCCACCCTCAAGCTGGCCGACATCGCCGCCATCAGCGAGATCGCCCACGCCCACGGCGCGGTGGTCTGCGTGGACAACACCTTCGCCAGCCCCTACCTGCAGAACCCGCTGGAACTCGGCGCCGACCTGGTCCTTCACAGCATGACCAAGTTCCTCAACGGCCACACCGACGTGGTGGCCGGCATGGTGGTGGCGAAGGACGAGGAGCTCTTCCGGCGGCTGCGCAAGGTGCACCTGAACCTGGGCGGCACCATGGACCCGCATCAGGCCTGGCTGGTGCTGCGGGGCATCAAGAGCCTGGGCCTGCGCATGGAGAAGGGCCAGGACAACTGCCTGCGCTTGGCGCGGTTCCTGGAGGCCCACCCCAAGATCGACTGGGTCCGCTACCCCTGGCTGGAGAGCCACCCCCAGCACGACCTCGCCCGCCGGCAGATGCGCGGCGGCGGCGCGGTGATGAGCTTCGGGGTCAAGGGCGGCCTGGTCGCGGGCAAGACGTTGATGGACAATCTCGAGGTCTGCACCCTGGCGGTGAGCCTGGGCGGCATCGAGACCCTGATCGAGCACCCGGCGAGCATGACCCACGCGGGCATCCCGGAGCACGAGCGGCGGCAGGCCGCCATCACCGACGACCTCGTGCGCATCGCCGTCGGCTGCGAGGATTACGACGACCTGGAGGCCGACCTGGCCCGGGTCCTGGACACGATCTGATCCGGGATGGGGTGCGCCTCCGCGGGGGCGCACCCGGCCCGGATGGCCCCACCGCGAGCGAGGAGCGTGAATGAACGAGCAGTGGATCCGCGCGGACCGCATCCTGGATTCCTGGCAGACCATCCGCTGGGACGTGGACTACACCGCCCATCCGCTGCTCGATCCGGACTTCCTCTCCCGCCCCTCGCGCCTGCGGCGCTTCCTGAACCTGACCTACGACCGGATCCGCGAGGACGAGGCCGCCTACCATCGCGAGGCGGCGCGCCTGGTGCGCCCGCTCCGGGCCGGCGCCACCGAGATCCCCCCCTGCGCCGACGACGTCCTGATCGTGGCCGAGTTCCTCGGCGAGGCCGACGTCTACCTGCAGTCGACCATCGACCTGCTTCCCGAGCGTGCCCGCCCCGCCGTCACGCCACTGAACGCCGTGACCGCGACCACGGACCTGCGCGACCTCATGGGCCTGGCCCTGCGCAGCGACGACCCCCGCCTCAGCTTCGAGGCCCTGCGCAAGATCCACCTCGCGGGTCTGCTGCTGGACATCGACCACTCGCGCCACGTCCAGGACGGCCCCCTGCACCTGACCTACTTCCAGGAGCTGCTCGACCGCGGCATCTGGTGCCACAAGACCCAGCAGTACCCGGTGGAGATCGGCTTCCACATCGGCGAGGATGGCGAGACCATCCGCTACACCAATCGCCCGCGCCCCGGCGATCAGATCTGGCGCTTCGACTCGGCCTTCCTCGAGGCGCACACCCCCGGACGCTCCCTGGCCCTGGACGTGCTCTATCACAGCTGCCGGTTCAAGCGCTCGGTGGATCGCGTGAGCTACGAGGTGGTGGACGGCCAGCACCACGTCATCGAGAAGGTGCGCTGGCAGGAGATGAAGCAGCACCGCAGCGGGTCCATCCTCTCGAAGATGCTGCGCAAGGGGATCAACAACCCCGACGAGATCGGCGACATCCTGGGCGCCATGTTCATCGTGGCCAACGAGGAGGCCCTGGACGACCTCCTGGTCCTGCTCGACGCCTGCGTGGGCAACCCCTTCGGCTGGCGCAACGTCACCGACAGCCTCGGGCCCGCTCCGGAGGGAAGCCGCCTCAATCCGTACTCCGGCCGCGGGTTCCGGGTCTTCAAGGGCGACGTGGACGTGCTGTTCCCCGGCCGCTTTCCCGGCCAGTCCCCGTATCGCTTCACGGTGGAGATCCAGATCCACACCCTGGAGAGCTTCCTGCGCACGGTCTGCGGGGCGCACCACGCCAATCACCTGGCGCTCAAGCTGCGGCAGTTCCTCGTGGGGCTGGTGCCGGTGCTGCTGCCGGCGGCGGTGTACGGGACGGGGTGGTTGCAGCAGGATTGAGGCGGGCGCCACGCCCTCACCGCGCGGGCACGGCGGGAGGCCGCACCCCGCGACGCTACGCCACCACCGCCTGGGGACCGAGGGCCAGGCGGGCCAGGGCCTCGGCATGACGGCGGTCGGCATCCGGATCGCCCGGTCTCGCCGATTCCGCCACCGCCGGCGCGCGGCCCGGATCGCCGGGGATCTGCGCGGCCGTGGCCGTCTGGACGGCGACCAGGATGCTCGCCGTGGGAACCGCCAGCCTGGCGGCGTCGCGCAGCTCGCGCAGCCGCACCACGTGCTCCACGCGCTCGGGAAGGGTCTCCACGTGGCCCACGAGCATGGTCTGTCCCACGGCCAGGCCGGCTCGCAGCGCGCCCTCGAGCATGCGCAGATGCTCCGGGAGCGGTGGCTGCCAGCCAGCCACCTCGTAGAGGCGAGGACAGAGCAGCCGCGGCTCGGCCAGGGCGACCAGCATGGGATCCTCCGCGGCCGGCAGCGGCAGCGATGCGGCCGCGGGCACGGCCGCGGCCGCCGCCTCGAGGTCGGCCAGGCTCGCCTCCTCGGAGACCAGCAGGAGTTCCCCGCTCTCGAGGATCCGGTGGGCGGACTCGGCGAGCAGCTCGGCGGCCAGATCGCTGCTGGCGCCCGCGGGCTCGCGCGAGGGGACCGACTGCAACGGATCGGGCGCGGGCTGGCCCTGGCGGCTACGGACCAGCTCCGCGAAGCGCTCGGGCGGCATGGGCATGTCGTCGGGACCGGGGCCAGGGCGGCGCATGGTCATCCTCTCCAGGGACGCGGGGAACGGGGACCGGGCCCCCATGATAGGCACGGATCCACGGGGTGGCCGTCGGCGCCCCCGCGAACCGCCCGATCAGGCCCCGCCGCCGGCGCGACGCCAGTTCTGCCGCTTCCAGGGCTGGATCCAGAAGCGGTCCTGCGCGCGGGCCAGGCGATCTGGCCAGCGCCGGAAGCCGCGCGCGGGGGCCGCCCGCAGGCGGGCGGCGTCGGCGGCGAGCCCGGGGCCGTAAGCCGCCTCGTAACGCGGCCAGAGCACGTCACGGACGTAGGCGTAGAGCGGGAACTCCCCGGCGTACATCTCGCGCAGGCGCTCGCGCCCCGAGCGGTCGGCCAGGATCTTGCGGGCGAGGTCGTTGTTCTCGGCGGTGTTGTGGCGCA
>JAASSM010000268.1 GCA_021767885.1 bacterium
ACGTCGTCCGCGTCGAACGCGACGGCCGGGCGCTCGTCCGGTGGAGCGTCGGTCTCCGCGGCCTCCCCGGCGTCCGGTTCCGCTCCGGCCCCCGCCAGGCCGCAGCCGGCCACGGCGGTGGAGGAGGTCTTCCCTCTGGATGACGACGAGTTCGACGACCTCTAGGCCCACATGGCGGCCGGCACGCCGCGCCGCGCACCTGGCCGCACGGACGAGGCGCCGCCCCCCCGGGGGCGGCGCCTCTCGCCATGGTCCGTCTCGCCATGGGGGCTTCTCCGTGCACCGTGCGCCGCGCGGGGCGCCGGGCACGCCTCAGGAGCTCTGCTCCGGCACCTCGCGGATGTATCCCACGCCGTTGCAGGCCCGGCAGACGTGGGTCTCGGTCCGGTGGCTGGACTCCTCGCCCGAGCCATTGCAGCTGTAGCAGACCACGTCCCTGGTCTCTGGCCAGCTGGCCGGCAGCCGGCCCGCACCATGACAGGTCGCGCACGTGGCGCGCGTGGTGATGGTCCGGGTGACCTCGCCGCGACCGCCGCAGTCCTGGCAGGTGGCGTTCTCGCTCATGACGTCGCTCCTTCCTCCGGGGCTCCGGCGCGTGGTTGCGCCTGGCATTGAACATCCTATCGCAAGAACGAGGCCACGCTCAATCGAGAAATCCGCGCGTCCCGGGAATTCCCTTGCCTCGCCGGGGGCCAGGCATATCTTCCGCCACCTGTGAGCCGAGGTCGGGCCGCGATGCCCCCGCGCCGTCCGGAAGGAACGCCCATGATCGGTTTCATGCTCCTCGCCATCTCCTCGCTCTTCGCGGTGATCGACCCCCTGGGCTGCATCCCCTTCTTCAGCGGGTTGACCTCCCACATGGACGTGCGGCAGAAGCGCCGGACGCTGCTGCGTGCGCTGGTGGTGGCCTTCTGCATCCTGACGGCCTTCGCGTGGTTCGGCGCGCAGCTGCTCGAGCTCTTCGGCATCACGGTCAACGCCTTCCGGATCGCCGGCGGCGTGATCTTCTTCGGCATCGGCCTGGACATGCTCCAGAGCCAGCCGCGGCGCTGGCGCACGGGCATCAATCGCGCCTACGCTCACGACCAGGAGGAAGCCGCCGGCCAGGAGGAAGAGGAGGACCCCTCCATCACCCCCCTGGCCATTCCCCTGCTCGCCGGCCCCGGATCCATCACCACGGTCATGGTGCTCCGTCCGCAGGTCGAGGGAGCGCCCGGCGCGCTGCTGGTCACCGGCGCGGTGCTCGTGATCCTGATCCTCACCGGCGTGATCCTCGCCGGCGCCGACCGCGTGCTCCGGCGCCTCGGGCGCACCGGTCTGCGGATCGTCGAGAAGCTCATGGGATTGCTGCTGACGGTGATCGCGGTGCAGCTGGTGATCGACGGGCTGCTGCCGGTGGCCACCAGGCTGGCCGAGCGGTTGCACTAGGTCCGATGCGGACCGCCTAGGCCTCCTCCTGACGGGCCTGCAGCGGCGCGGTGGCCAGCGAGGCCGGGAGCGGCGCCCCCGCCAGGGCCAGGGCGTAGACCTTCTCCGTGGCCTCGACCTGGCGCGCGAGGGTGAAGTGGCCGGCGACGCGCCGCGGGCCGGCAGCGGCGCAGCGTGCATGCAGCGTGTGCTCGGCGAGCAGACGGTGCAGGGCCGCGGCGAGGGCCTCCGGATCCTCCGGCGGCACCAGCAGCCCCTCCCGGCCGTCGCGGACGATCTCCCGGCTGCCCCCCGACCGCGTCGCCACCACCGGCACTCCCCGGGCCAGGGCCTCCAGCGTGACCAGGCCGAAGGGTTCTGCGCGCGATGGGACGGCGAGCACGTCGAAGGCCGGCATGAGCTGCGCGGCGTCCTGCCGGTAGCCGCAGATCCGCACGGCCAGCCGCAACTCCCGGCCCAGAGACCGCAGGCGAGTGGTGTAAGAGCCATCCCCAGTGTCCCCGCCCACGATGACCACCTGCAGGCCGGGCCAGCGACCGCGGAGGCGGGACGCCGCCCAGAGGAGCTGGTCGGCCCCCTTGGTGGGGCAGAGGCGGCCGACGTAGCCGATCACCGGGCCGCCCTCGGGGGCCAGTCCCAGCGCGCGGCGTAGCACGGTCCGGGGCGACCCGGACGTGGGCATGACGATGCCGTTGGGCACGGTCACCAGGCGCGGCCCCGGCAGCCCCGAGGCGAGCAGACCGTCGCGCACGGCCTCGCTCACGGCGATCACCGCGGCCAGCCGACGCAGGAAGGGACGCTTGAGGGGCGGAAAGGTGATGGGATGGAGCTGGTGCCGCGTGCCGACGTTGCAGATGGGCTGTCCCAGCGTGGCGACCGCCGCCAGGTAGTAGTCGCGCGGACTGTGGCTGTGGAGCACGTCCGGCCCCAGCTCGCGAAGCGCGCGCGCCAGGCCGACCACGCTGCCGGGGTCGCACCAGGCCACCAGGCGCAGACGCCGGACGGCGAGTCCGTCCCGCTCGAGACGACGGGCCAGCGCGCTGCCAGGGCGGACCAGACAGGTGACCCGATGCCCGCGCTCCTGGAGCGAGCATGCGAGGTCATGGAAATGGACCTCGCCACCATAGTAGCCGGGCTGGGAGCTGAGCAAGGCGACGTGCACCGGC
The DNA here is from genome assembly GCA_021767885.1 of bacterium. The sequence goes on from JAASSM010000268.1 coordinate 2,595, forward strand.
TGCATCTCCGATCACGGTGTCCACCGATGGGCGATCCCGGCGGAGTCTACCCCACGGCGGCCCCGGTGGCCAGCACCGCCCGTCAGGCCCAGCGGGACATGGCCCAGACGAACAGGAAGCCCAGCAGGACCGCGGTCATGGGCACGCTCAGGGGCAGGCGGGCGCGGTCCGGATCGAAGAGCCGGTGGTTGCTGCCCGGCAACGACCGCCCCCCCGGCAGCAGGCGATAGGGGTTCTCCAGCCCGGCGAGGACCTGGCGCGCGAGGCGACGGACCGCGACCTCGCTGGCATCGAAGAACCGGCCCATGCTGGTCACGAACACGGCGCGCGACCAGCCTGCGGACTTGCGGTACACGACGTCGGTGTCCATGGAGATGGTGGGCTCGCCGTGGAGCATGGGGACGAACACCCAGAACGCGAAGAACGTGAACAGCAGCAGCTGCACCGCCTCGATCACGTGCGGCGCGGTGTAGGGATCCCAGTGCACGGCGTAGGGCAGGTGCTGGTACAGCAGCCCCGGCGCCACGCCCAGCAGCGTGCAGAAGAAGGCCCCCACCGCCATGGCCACCACCATGTTCACCGGCGCCCGCTGCGGCTCGACGCCACGGTCCTCGCCCAGCCAGACCCCGTAAGGCAGCTTCAGTCCCGTGTGCAGGAACGTTCCCACGCTGGCGAGCATGAGCAGCAGGAAGGCCCAGTCCCAGTGGACCGCGCCGGCGGCGCTGACCACCATGGACTTGCTCACGAAGCCGTTCCAGAGCGGGAAACCGGAGATGGAGAAGGCGCCGATCATGTACAGGCCGAAGATGAGCTTCTGCCGCCGCCAGAACCCTCCGAGCTCGGTGAGCTTCTCCCGGCCGGTGGTCTGGATCACCGCCCCGGCGCCCATGAACAGCAACGCCTTGTACAGGATGTGGCACACCGCGTGCGCCGCCGCGCCGTTGAGCGCCATGGTGGTGCCGATCCCCACGCCGGCCACCATGTAGCCCACCTGCGAGATGATGTGGTAGGCGAGCAACTCGCGGATGTCGTTGGCCAGCACCGCGTACACCACGCCGTAGAGGGCCATCACCACGCCGGCGACCGCCAGCACCTCCCACCCGGGGAACACGCGCAGCAGCGTGTACACGGCGGTCTTGGTGGTCAGGGCAGAGCAGAAGATGGCGCCGGTCACGGTGGCCCGCGGATAGGCGTCCGGCAGCCAGGGGCCCAGGGGCGGCACGGCGGCGTTGAGGCAGAAGCCCAGCAGGATGCTCCAGGCGGCCAGGCCGCCGGTCCCGGGCGCGAAACGCTCGATCAGGATGCTGCCGCTGCCATGGACGTGCAGGAAGATGCCGAACAGCAGCACCGCGCCGCCGACCAGGTGGACCAGGATGTAACGGCGGCCGGCCCGCTGGCTGTCCCGGCGATCACGGGCCCAGATCAGGATGGTCGAGGAGACCGCCATCAGCTCCCAGAAGGCATACAGCGTGAAGTAGTCGCCGGCGAAGGTCACGCCCAGCGCACCGGCGTTGTAGAGCAGGGCCGCGACCTGCTGCCGCCGGTCGCCCACGTGGAAGGCGTAGACGCCGGCGATGACGCCAACCAGGGCGAAGATCTTGCCGAAGACGAGCGAGAGGCGGTCGGCGTGCAGGACGTGGAGGTCGTACCCGGCGAACGGGACCACGAGGCGGGCGCCGTCCGGCAGACCCCAGATCACCGTCAGGGCGTAGGCGGGCAGACCGATGGCCAGGAGCGCGCGGAGCCTGCGCCCTGGCACCAGGGGCAGGATCACCGCGCCGAGGAC
>JAASSM010000269.1 GCA_021767885.1 bacterium
CGTCCTGGGGATGATGGTCCTGGCGGCGCTCATCGCCTTCTTCCTGACGAGCATCGGCAAGGCGTGGCTGTTCGTCTGGGCCATGGGGGCGGGGATCGGTCCGGTGCTGATCCTGCGCTGGTTCTGGTGGCGCATCAACGCCTGGAGCGAGATCACCGCCCTGGGCAGCAGCGTCGTGATCGCCGTGGCCTTCGAGGTGGCCACCGCCGTGCAGGCGGGCCCGGAATCCCGCCTGTTCGCCAGCCCGCTGCTGGTGGGCGACGTACCGCTGGGCACCCACCACAAGGCCCTGGTCCTGGTGCCGCTCAGCGTCCTGACCTGGCTGGTGGTCACCTTCCGCACCGCACCCGTGCCGGCCGCGCGACTGCAGGCCTTCTACCGCCAGGTGCGCCCCGGCGGGGCCTGGGGTCCCGTGGCCCGGGCCTGCCCGGAGGTGCGGGCCGACGGCCTGCATCGCGGCACGGTGGCCGCGTGGCTCGGCGGCGTGGCCCTGGTCTACGGCATCCTCTTCGGCCTGGGCAAGCTGCTGCTCGGCGAGCCCCTGGCGGCCGTGGTCCTGCTCGCCCTGGCGGCCGGGGGCGCCGTGCCCGTGGTCCGGGAGCTGCGCCGCGGCTGATCCGCGGCGTGCCGGCGGCCTAGGACCCGAAGAAGTTCAGCTTGGCGAACTCGTCGGCGTCCTCGCCGTAGGTCGCCACCACGTCGCCCCTGGTGACGAAGGTGGCGTGGGTCCCGAACTTGCGGCTGAAGAACACGCGCTCGGGCACCCGTCCGCCCACGTCGCGGTAGATCTCGCTGAAGCCGGCATGGATCCCGGAGGTCAGATCCGCCTGGCATGCCGGGCAGTGGAAGCTCACCCGGGCTCCCGGCCGGATCACCTCGGCGACGTGCTCGTCGCAGACGAACTTGAAGTTCCCCGGCTGCGGGCTCAGCAGGATCAGTCCCCGGCGGCGACGATGGGCGATCACCAGGATGATCTTCACGCTGGGATTGAGGTTCGCGCCGCAGTGCGGACAGAGATACAGGCTCTTCATCGACCACCTCCACCGGTGAGTGCGACCGGACGCCCCGATCCTAGCCGCTCGCGAGCCCGGCGTCAGCCCCTCTCTGGTCCCGCGCGGCCGCGGGCTGCGCCGGACCGGGGTGACGATTATCCTGTGGCCAGCGCCGTGCCCGTCCCCACCATCCCGCAACCCCCGGGAGTCCCCGTGTCCCACGTCTTCTGGAAACGGCTGCTCACCACCCTGGTGGTCTTCCTGCTGCTCGACGGCCTCTGGCTCGGGGTGGTGGCCCCGGAGTTCTACCAGGCCCAGCTGGGCGACCGCCTCGCCGAGCGGTGGAACCGTGGCGCCGCCGTGGCCGTGTACCTGTTGCTGGTCCTGGGCCTGGTGGAGTTCGTGATCACGCCCGGGCTGCGGTCCGGATCGCTGGGACGGGCCGTGGCGCGGGGTGGCCTCTTCGGACTGGTGGCCTACGGCACGTACGATCTGACCAACCTGGCCACCCTGAGGGACTGGCCGCTGCCCATGGTGCTGGTGGACATGGCGTGGGGGACCGCCCTCTGCGCGCTGGTGACCCTGGTGTCGGTGGCCTTCCTGCGGCTCTTGCCCGCGGGACAGCCGCGGCGCCGCTGACCGGAGCCCGCCCATGCATGACGCCGCCGCGTCCCGGCTGGGACGCATCGCCGCCGACCTGGCCGCCCAGGGCTGGTCCGTGATCCCCGACTTCCTCGCCGCCCACGAGGTGCCACCCCTGCGGGACCGTCTGCTGCGCTGGTGGGCCGAGGGGGACTTCCATCCCGCCGGCGTGGGGCGAGGGCCGGACCGCCGCGTGGTCAGCGAGATCCGCGGCGACTACGTCCGCTGGCTGGAGATGGGGCGTGGCGGCCAGTTCCACGACCTCTACCACGCGCGCTTCGAGCCCCTGCGCCTGGCCGTCAACCAGGCCCTCTACCTGGGCCTCTGGGAGCTGGAGGCCCACGTGACGCTCTATCCGCCGGGAGCGTACTACGTGCGACACCTCGACCGCTTCCGCGACGCGCCGCACCGCGTGCTCTCGGTGATCCTCTACCTCAACGAGAACTGGCATGACGCCGACGGCGGCGAGCTCCGGCTCCATCTGCCCACGCCCGACGGCGCCGGCGAGGCGCCGCGAGACGTGCTGCCCCGGGCCGGGACGCTGGTCACCTTCCTGAGCGACCGCATCTGGCACGAGGTGCGGCCGGCCCGGCGCGACCGGCTCAGCTTCACGGGCTGGTTCCGACGGCGGGGCTGAGCGAGCCGGCGAGGCCGGCCACAGGGACCACCGCTCAGGCCTCGGCCCGGGCCTCGCGCGGGAACTCCTCGACCGCGGCGGCGAGGTCGAAGCGGAAGCAGGCGCCGTGGCCGGGCTGGCTCTCCACCGTCAGCCGGGCGCCGTGGCTCTCGACGATGCGCGCGCTGATGGCCAGGCCGAGACCACTGCTCTGTCCCTTGCGCGTGCGGGCGCGGTCGCCGGTGAAGAAGCGCTCGAAGATGTGGGGCTGGTCGGCCAGGGGAATGCCGGGACCGTCGTCGCGGACGGCCACCTCCACGCGGTCGTCGCGCGGCCGGGCCTCGACCAGCACCTCGCCGCCCTCCCGGCCGAACTTGATCCCGTTCTCCAGCAGGTTCTGCAGCACCTGGGCGATCTGCAGCGGATCGGCATGGACCATGGGCAGGTCCTCCGGCAGCGCCGCCCGCAGGAGGATCCCGCGCTGGTCAGCCAGCGTCTGCGCCCGCTGCATCACGCCCTCGACCAGCTCGGCCAGGGGGAAGTCCTCGGTCTGGAAGCGGGTCTGCCCCGAATCGAGGCGCGAGAGCTGCAGCAGGCTGTCCACCAGCCGGTCGAGGTGGGCGAGGTTGTCGGTGATGATCTGCAGGTACCGCTGATAGTCGCCGGCGGACATGTCCGCGCCGCGCAGGCTGAGGGTCTCGATGTAGCCGCGCAGGCTCGCCATGGGGGTGCGCAGGTCGTGCGAGACGTTGGCGATGAGCTGGCGCTGGAACTCCTCCTTGCCACGCAGTTCCTCGATCAGCGCCTCCGTGCGGTCGGCCATGAGGTTGAAGCTGCGGTTGAGCTGGCCGATGTCGTCGGCGCTGCCATCGCGGACGCGATGGGAGAGGTCGCCGCCGGCCACCGCCGAGACCGCCGCCGAGAGGGCCTCGATGCGCCGGGTCAGCCACGTCATCACCACCCAGCCCACCGCGAAGCTGGCCACCAGCCCCACGAGGATGGCCTGCAGCCAGAGCTGACGGGGATCCAGCTCCACGTCCGCCTCGGTGAAGATGAGCGGCTGCCAGGTGGCGGCGAGGTAGCCCACCGTGTCGCCAGGGGCCGCCTGCAGGGGCGCCACGTGGAAGATGCGGTTGACGTAGGCGTCGATGTTGGACGGATCGGGATAGATCTCGTCGAACGCCCAGTCCGCGGAGCACATGTCCGCCAGGAGCTGGGCGTCCACGGTGCCCACGGCGGCATCGAGACTGTCCGGATCGCTGGAGGCGAGCACCTGGCCGTCGCGTGCGAAGAAGACCACCTCCGCGTCGAAGGGGGCGATCCCACGGCCGTACTCCACCGCCAGATCCCGCAACTGGCCGGCCGGAGCATCGCCGGCCAGGCTGGCCAGGCTGTCCACCTCCACCTCGGCGAGCTCGGCGTACCAGTGCGCCTCCAGCTCGTCCACCTCCGGCAGCGCGAACACGGTGTTGTCCATCCACCAGTAGTAGATCGCACCCACCACCACGAGCAGGACCAGGAACAGGGCCGGGACCCGGAAGTGGAGTCGGTGCAGGAAGCGGGGCGCGTTCATCCAGGCCTCGCCTAGAGGTACTCTTCGGTGAAGCGGTAGCCGATGCCCCAGACGGTGAGGATCAGCCGCGGCCGGTTGGGGTTCTCCTCGATCTTGTTGCGCAGGCGGTTGATGTGGCTGTTGACGGTGTGCTCGTAGATGTCGGAGTCATGATCCCAGACCAGATCCAGCAGCTGGCGCCGGCTGAAGGTCCGTCCGGGACGGGCGGCGAGGGTGTGCAGGAGATCGTACTCCTTGACCGTCAGCTGCACGGACTCGCCGCGCACCTCCACCTTGCGCTTGCCGTGATCGATCTTCAGCGGTCCGAGGTCGAGGATCTGATCGCCCGACGCGATGCGGGCCAGCTCCTCGGCGCGCTCGATGCGCCGCCGCAGCACCTTGATGCGGGCGGCCAGCTCCCGCACCGAGAACGGCTTGGTCATGTAGTCGTCGCAGCCCAGCTCGAGGCCCAGGACCTTGTCCGCCTCCTCGCTGCGCGCGGTGAGCATGAGCACCGGCGTGCGCGTGTCCTGTCGTCGGATCTCGCGCAGGACGTCCAGTCCGGACATGGACGGGA
>JAASSM010000270.1 GCA_021767885.1 bacterium
CGTCTCGTATTTCTCATCCAGAAGATTGAGGATGCGGACATGGGCCTGGGCACCGGCCAGGGCCGGATCGAGCAGGCGGCCGAGGTCGGCGAACAGCGCCAGGTTCACCACGGTGCTCGCCTCGATGGTGCGGTCCTCGCGGCCGGTGTTGTCGAGGTACTGCTTGCCCACGTGACGGACGTTGAGATCGCCGGAGAAGGGGCCGAACTCGCTGGTCCACGTGGCGGAGAGGATCGTCTCCGGGAACAGCGGGATGGGGTTGCCGGAGACGTCCACCGGGTCGGCGCCCGGGTACTCGACGAAGACGAACTCCTCGTACTCGTTCCAGCTGCGGCTGGCCGCCAGGCGCAGCTGGTGCGCGACGGCCGGACGCCAGCGCAGGCCCAGCTCGAGGCCCTTGTGGACCGTCTGCTCGGCATTGTAGCGCAGCGCGCCGCTCTGGTCCTCGGAGTAGCCGGTCTCGACGATCTCGTCCTCGAAGTCCATGTAGTAGCCGTTGAGCGTGAAGCTGAGGTCGCGGGCGCGGAAGGCCACGCCGCCCTCCCAGTTGACCACGCGCTCGGGATCGATGATGGGATCGCGCCAGCGCACGTACTGGACCTCGCCGTCGACGGTCACCTCCTCGCGCTCCCGGAAGCCGGGCTCGAGGCCCACGTCGTCGGGGCCGTTCCATGCGCCCCAGTAGTCGGCGTCGGCCGGCTCGCGGTGGGTCAGGCCGACGTGGCCGTAGAGGCCCACGTCGCCGCCGGCCATCCGCCACGGCGTCTGCCAGAAGAGGCCGCCCTTGGGGTTGAAGAAGTCGTACTCCACCGTGTAGGCGTGGCGGTTCTCGCCGGTGAAGTTGCCCACCTCCTCGTGCTCGAAGTCGTACCGGCGGTGCTGGTACTGCAGGTCGGCCATGAGCGTCAGGCCCGGCAGCAGCTGCAGACGCTCGTTGGCGTACAGCGAGAACGCGTCCTTGTCGCCGTCGTAGTCGTGGTACTTGACGCCACCGGGGATGGCATCGGGCACGAGCCCTCCTTCGCTGCCGCTGCCGGCGGAGGCGTGGAGGACGTCGCCCCAGTGATCGCTGTGGAAGGTGTACCAGTCGCCGCCGACCACCAGGCGGCCGGCGCCATGGTCCCACAGCAGGGACGGCACCCAGCCGGTCTGATCCTTGCGGACCCACTTGGTGCGCACGAGGTCCACCTCGTCGCCATCCTGGTAGCGGTCCGGGAAGAGGGCGTCGAGGCTGAAGTCGAACACGTCCTCGCCGGCCTTGAAGTTCTCGTAGAACCCCTCGCCGTGGATGTGATAGACGCTGTTGCGCAGCAGCAGCCGGTCGCCCAGGTCCCACTGCCAGTGCAGCTGGTAGTGCGGCTGGCGGAAGTCGTCGATGGCGTTCCAGTAGGTCTCCGGGTTGTACCGGCGATTCTCCGCGAGCACGGACGCCGGGGCCGGATCCCAGGCATGCTGGCTGACCTGATGGCCGGTGAAGACGTCGGCGGAGATCTCGTGGGCGCCGCCACGCCAGCGGCCGGACCAGAACACCGACCACTGCTCGGTGCCGGCCCGCTCGCGGTAGCCGTCGCTCTCGATCTGGCTGATGCGCAGGCGGCTGCTGAAGCCGCTGTCTCCCAGCTCGCCGGTCTGGTAGCCCAGGGTCCGGCGGCTGGTGCCGTAGCTGCCCACCTCCACGGCGAGGTCGCCCCGCGGCGTGTCGGCGAGCTGCTCGGTGACCAGGTTGACCGTGCCGCCGATGGCGGTCACGCCGCCCACGCCATTGGTGACGCCGCGCTGGACCTGGATGTCCTGCATGTTGGCGCCGAGGTCGGCCAGGTTCACCCAGTAGACCTGATGGTCCTCGGGATCGTTCAGGGGGATGCCGTTGATGAGCACGCCCACCCGGCGCTGATCGAATCCCCGGATCTTCAGGTAGGTGTAGCCGATGCCGTTGCCGGCGTCGCTGTAGGAGTACACGCCGGGCAGGTCCTGCAGCAGCATGGGGATGTCGCGGGGCGACAGCTCGCGCTCGATGCGGGCCTCCGAGAGGTTGGTCTGGCTGAGATGCACGTCGGTGCCATAGCGCGACGCGGTGACCACCACCTCGTCCGCCTGGTAGACGGGCGCGGTGGCGGTGTCGGCAGGAGTCGTGGTCGGGGACGTGGCCGCGGCCGGGGCCTCGGCGCCGGTGGACGTGACGGGGAGCGACAGACTGAGCAGTCCCGCCGCCGCCACGCAGAGCAGACGTTCGAGCATGGCGAACCTCGCTTGCAGGGTCGGTGGTCGGGAGCCGTGAAAAAACCGGCTCCTGGAACAGGGCCGGTGGCGGAAAGGAGAGATCGTGTCGTTTCCGTTTTCCTACGCCGGTATGACCCGGGTCAGGTGCGGAGGGTGTGATCTCAGGCTTATCCAGCCACCCCTAACGGACTGCCAGGTACGTTAGCCCGGTGGCGCGGAATGTCAAGCGCGCCGCCGGTGCCGCGACGGCCGCGCACGGCGGCGCTGCCGCCACAGCGGGGACCAGAGCAGCCACAGTCCGGTGGCCCAGAGCACCAGCAGCGCGATGCCGCTCGGCAGGAAGATGCCCAGCTTGCCGACGTCACCCCAGAAGAACGACCCGTCGTGGAGGGACTCGATGAGGTCCGAGCGACGCGTGGCCACCTGCAGCACCTCGCCGGTGGTCAGGTCCACCTGCACCTCCGGGCCCTGCCGGGGCAGGACCTTGACCACGCCGCGTCCGGGCCGGACGTCGAGGCGGTCGATGTCGCCCCAGTCCCGGACTCCCGTGGCGGGGACGGTGCCGGCCGCGGCGAGGATGTCCTGCAGCGTGATGGCAGGCTCGGTGCCCTGGCCCCGGGCGGTGGGCGGCTGCACCCAGGTCCACTGCTTCTTCACCTGCAGGACCAGGCCGGTGAGGATCACCACCAGCACGGGCAGGGCGACGATGGCGGTGATCCCGATGTGCACCTTGCGATTGAACCGATCGATGCGTCTCCTCATATGTGCCTCGAAGATTGTTGATGGCCCCTGGATGCCCGCAGTGGCATCACATTCCATGCACCCTGCAAGACGAAAGGTCAAGTATGGGCGGCCCGGCCCGGGCCGCGAGCCGCCATCAACAATCTTCGGGGCACAGGCTAGCGGACGCGTCGGCGCTGGACTTCGGGCTTTTCTCCCGCCCCCACGTGCAGCCGCACCGCGACGTCCTCCCCGCCCCAGGCCAGGTCCAGCCGCAGGCGCCCCACGCCGCCATCGACGACGTGCAGGCCGACACCGCGCCCCAGGATGGCACGGTCCAGCCGTGCGTCGGCCGGGCCGTTCCAGGCCAGGCCGGCGTCGGCGAACAGCGCCAGCTGGACGGCCACCTCGCGGTCGCCCAGCAGGGGCAGGGCGAGCCGGCCGAGCTCGCGCAGGGTGGCGCGCAGCTCCAGGGTGGCGATGGCCTCGCTGATGCCCGAGCGGGCACCCAGCGGCCAGCCGCGCACGGTGCTCGCGCCGCCCACGTGGAACTGCTGCCAGGGCGCGACGTCCGTGCCGAGATCGCCCCACGTGGCGCGGACCAGGCCGAAGGCCACCAGTCCCAGCCGGCGGGTGAGCGGCTGCCAGGTGCGGACGTCGGCGGTCAGCCGCCAGAAATCCGATTCTCCGCCCAGCAGGCCGCGGCGGGTCGCCAGTAGCTCGGCGCGGCTGCCGGCGCGGGTCAGCAGGGGATTGTCGCGTCCATCGCGGGCGATGACGGCGCCCAGGATGTTGACGTCGTCCACGCGGTCGGCGGCGAGGGTGCGGCCGTCGCGGTCGGCACGCAGGCGGCGGTAGCCCAGGTGCACGCCGGCGGTCCAGCCGCCACCGAGCGCGGGGGCGGCGGTGAGCAGGACCTCGCTGGCCACCTCGAAGAAGTCGAGGAGCCCGTTCTCGCGCTGCCGGTTGAAGTAGACCAGCCGGTAACGGCCGTAACGTCCGGCCACCCGCGGGACGTCCAGGGCGAGATCGGCCTGCTGGACCCCGCCGAACAGCAGCCCCAGCCGGCCGGAGACGAGCAGCCCCTGGGCATTGGCCGTGGCCAGGCCGCCGCCCAGCGAGAGCCCGCCCTCGGCGCTGATCATCACCGCCGGGCTCAGGCGGTAGGTGGGGCCCTCGGTCAGCTCGAAGGTGACGGCGACGCCGTCGGGGGCCGGGGCGACCAGGACGCGGACCCCGGTGAAGGCGCCGGTGGCCAGCAGGGCGAGGCGGTCGTCCCGGAGCCGGGCGCGCGATAGCGGCGTGCCCACGGCCGTGGACAGGCGGTGCCGGATCACCTCCGGACGCGTGGCGCGCACCCCGGACAGCTCCACCGCCACCACCGGCTGTCCCACGAGCCGACCCAGCTGGCCGTCGATGGCGGCGACGGGCGGCTC
>JAASSM010000271.1 GCA_021767885.1 bacterium
CACCGCCACCGGCGAGGCCCGCCTGGTCTTCCTCGCCTCCCTCATGCCGGACCTCGACGCCCGCCGCGCCGTCTCGCGCAGCGAGTCCTGGGCCCTGGACCTGATCAAGCGCTCCTTCGAGCACTGCCGGAGCGAACTGGCCGCGGCCAACCCGGCGGCCTGGACCCTGGAGATCGCCCCCGACGCGGGCGTGGCCGCCTGGCTGGACCGCGCCCGCCGCGACGTCCAGCTCCGGGTCCTGGTGGTGGACGAGGACGACTTCCTGCCCGCCCAGCTCACCGCCGCCAGCGGCGATCAGCCGGTGGAGGTCCGCCGGGTGGCCGCCCGCGAGGCCGTCGCCCGCGAGGTGCGCCGCTTCCGGCCCACGCTGGTGCTGCTGGACCTCAGCCTCCACGAGGATCCCGGCAGCGCCGACGCGGACCGGGGCCTGGCCATCCTCGAGCAGCTACGGCGGGAGTTCCCGCGCCTGCCGGTGGTGCTCTTCAGCGAGGAGCCGCAGCGGCGCGAGGGCTTCGACCGCACCCTGCAGGCGGTGATGCGCCACGGCGGCGCGCGGGGATTCGTGCCCGTGCGCAGCCGCGGCACCGACGGCCTGCAGGACGACGACCTCCGCGCCCGCCTCGCCCGCATCCTGACCGCCCAGCGCGACGAGGCGGTGCTGCACGGCCTGCGCCGCGGCCACAAGACGCTCAGCTTCACCCATGGCTTCGCGTGGGACCCCGGCGCCACACGCATCGCGTGCTCGCTGCAGGAGCCGCGCGAGTCGGTGGTCTACGACGCCGCGGATCGGTCGTCCCCCATCCGGTTCACCGGGGTGCCCCGCGAGACCCTGGCCGACGTGGTGGGCCTGCACCGGGCCAAGCGCCGGCTCCGGCAGGTGATCGGCTGGCTGCACGACCCCTCCCGCCTCGGCGCCTTCGGCGTCATGCCGCCCCGCGGCTTCCTGCTCGCCGGACCCCCGGGCACGGGCAAGACGCTCCTGGCCCGCGCGGTGGCCGGCGAGGCGGGCCTGCCGTTCCTGTCGCTGTCCGCGGGCGAGCTGAAGTCCAAGTGGGTGGGCGAGTCGGAGGCCCGCATCCGCGAGGTCTTCCGCAAGGCCCAGGAGTACGCGCCGGCCATCGTCTTCATCGACGAGATCGACGGCATCGCGCGGACGCGGTCGTCCCAGGACATGGCGCACACCACGTCCACCCTCAACCAGCTGCTGGCCAGCATGGACGGCTTCACCCAGGGCGACCGCTCCATCTTCGTGCTGGCGGCCACCAACCACGCCGAGTCCCTGGACCCGGCCATCCTGCGCCCCGGCCGCTTCGACGAGGTGATCCCCATCGACCGCCCCGACGCCCGCGCGCGGGAGGAGCTGCTGCGGCTGCGGCTGGCGGCCACCGGTGCCGAGGGCGTGGCCGATGACGACCTCGCCGACCTCGCCGCCGGCACCGTCGGCTGCACCCCAGCGGAGATCGACCGCCTGGTGCGCGAGGCCGTCTACCGCGCCAGCGCCGACGGCCGCGCCGAGGTCACCGCCGAGGACCTCGAGGCCGCCCGCCGCCTGGTGCGCTTCGGCGCCGCCCGCGAGGGCCTGGTGATCCGCGCGGACGAGCGCCGCGCCACCGCCTGGCACGAGGCCGGCCACGCCCTGGTCCACGCCACCCTGCTGCCCGACCACGGCATCGACCACCTGACCATCGTCCCGAGCGAGAGCGGCGCCCTGGGCTTCCTCGCCCCCCTGGCCGACGAGACCCGCCACGACCTCTCCCGCGCCCAGGTCCGCGCCCGCATCGCCGTGGCCCTGGCCGGCCGCGAGGCGGAGCGGATGCTGGGTGCGGACACCCTGGACACCCTGGGCGCCGGCGCCAGCAGCGACCTCGAGCACGCCACCAGCCTGGCCTGGCGCGCGGTCACCGCCTGGGGCTTCGACCCGGAGTTCGGCCCCGTGGCCCTGGCCGCCCTGCCCGAGGGCCAGGCCCGCGCCTTCGGCGACCACGCCCGCGCCCGCGTCGACGCCTGGCTCGCCGAGGCCGCCGAGCTGGCCCGAGAGACGCTGGAGACGCGCCGCCTCGAGCTGGAGCATCTCGCCGACGCGCTGCTGCGGGAGGAGTTCCTCGACGGGGATGGGGTGCGGGAGGTGCTGGGGTAGCGGGCGCCGCCGAGGGATGAGCGAACGAGCCCGGGGCTCCAGAAGAGAGTCTGCCCGGCCATGGCGACCGCGCGATTGATGGATCAACCGGAATCTGCGGAGAGTCTCCGCAGATTTCGCATGGATCCGCAAGCCGCAAGGATGGGCGGACCGACGCATCGCCATGGAACGCCGCGCGCAGCCGGCCGCGGACGGCCGGCGCACGCACCACCGCGCGAGCTCAGAACTCCATCGCGGCCAGCCTGCGCCCCCAGCCGACGATCACCTCGACGCTCCGCGCATCGGCGCCGGCGTCGGGTTCGACGATCAGGAAGCGCTGGCCGTCCGGGGTGACGTCGTAGTTGGCCACCGGGACGCCGGAGCTGTCCATGCGGTGCTCGAAGAGCAGCTCGGGGGTCTGCAGGCGCAGGTCCGGCTCGGTGGCGATGGCGACGCGGTACATGCCGTCGCCGCGGACGAAGAAGATCTCGTGGCCGTCGGCGGACCAGCGGGGAGCACGGCCGCCGTCGGTGGAGATCTGCCACTTCGCACCGGTCACGGGGTAGGGCTGCAGGAAGATCTCCTCGCGGCCCGTCTCGTCGCTCACGTACGCGAACCACTTCATGTCCGGCGAGAGAACCGGAGACCACTCCGCGGCGGGGCTCTCGACCAGCGGGCCGGTGCGGGTGCTGTCGGCGAGGTCGACGCGGAGGATGTCGCCGAGGGTGGGGGCGCCCAGGCGCGTGGCCAGGACCGTGCGGCCGTCGCCGCCCACCGACATGGGGATCAGGATCATGCCCTCGGTGCGGGGCACGCCCCGGACGCTGGCGTCCCGGCCCAGCGTCCGGATCTGCAGCCCGGGTGACGACACCGACGCGTGGACGATGCCGCTGGTGCCGGGAATCCAGTTCGGCATGATGCTCGTGCGGTCGAAGGTGATGCGGGTGAGCGCGAGGTCGTCGAGGTCGAGGGTGTAGATGTCGTCGTTGTTGCCGTGGCCCTCGCCGAGGACCAGGGCCGCGCGATTCCGATCCGGGTCCAGGCGGGGATAGCGATAGGTGCCCGGGGGCAGGTCGAGGGTCTCGACGATCCCGTCGCGGTCGACCCAGGTCAGGCGGCGCCGGGGGCCGTCCTCGCGCGCGGCCACGTAGTAGAGGGTGCCGGTGTCGTCGAGATCGAAGTAGTACATGCCGCTGGCCCGGTCGCCGCGGACCCCGTCGAGCACCGGCTGCGGGCGGCCCGTCACGGTGAGCGTCTCGAGGTCGAACGGCGCCGCGTGCAGGACACCCCCGCGCGCGACGATCAGGTGGCCGGTGGCCGAGTACCGCGCGATGGCGCCGCGCACGCCCAGGCGCCGGGTGGTGCCGCGGCGCAGGTCGTGGACGGCGATCTCCGCGTTCTCGTAGTCGCCAGGGCTGGAGGCATCGCCCACGGTGAAGACCACGCCGCGGCCACCGGGCAGGGCGTCGGGCCAGCGGTGCGTGCGTTCGCTGCGCTGCGGGTCGAGGACGGTGAGCGTCTCGGGCGGGGCGTCGCCGGTATCCTGGACGCGGAGGATGCCCATGGAGTAATGCGGCGAGTAGTAGACGTACCCGTCGTCGCCCCAGGACGCGCCGCGCGGATGGGCCGTCCTGACGATGTCCACCGGCACCCCGCCGTCGATGCTCGTCTTGCGGAAGCGGTTGTTCGCGGTGTAGCCGACCCACTGCCCGTCCGGCGACATGAAGACGTTGTAGGCCTGCTGCTGGTCGAGGATCACGTGGACGGCGGCATCGGCGAGCGACCGCACCACCACGCCCTTGCGGTCGTCCAGCCGCGCGCTCAGGGCCAGGTGCCGACCGTCCGGCGAGACCGCCAACGCGCTCCAGTCGATCAGCGCCAGGGGCATGTCCTGCGGCAGGTTCACCGAGACGGCCAGGGTCCGCGCGTCCCCCGGCGCCCGAGACGTGGACCACGGCCGCCAGACGAGCAGCGCCACCGCGCCGGCCAGGGCCACCGCCAGGGCGGCCGCCAGGAACCAGGGCAGCCGGGACGACCCCGGCGGCGGAGACGCCCCCCGCGAACGGGACGGCCCCGCCTGGCCGGTCGCCGCGGCAGCGTGCACCTCGCCAGCCCGGCCGCCGGCACCCGCGTCCGACCCGCCCGCCCGGCCGCCGACCCCGGCGTCCCTTTCTCCGCCCCACCCGTCGGCCGTCTCGCCGGTGGCCTGCAGCTCGATGCGCGCATCGGCGATGGCGTGCAGGCGTTGCCGCGGGTCGC
>JAASSM010000272.1 GCA_021767885.1 bacterium
GGGATGGTCCGGACCATCCGCGACTTCTATGCCGGACGGGAGGCCATGCAGCGCGACGAGGCCATGCGCTCCTGCGGCCTGGTGGCGCAGACGCTCATGCTGGCCGCCCAGGGGCTGGGCTACGGCTCCTGTCCCATGGACGGCTTCGACTTCCCGCGCGTCGGCGCGCTGCTGCGCCTGCCGGACGACCACGTCCTCAGCATGTTCGTGGCCGTGGGCCGGCCGTTGCAGCCGGCGCATCCCCGCGGCGGACGGATCCCCCGCGCGGAGGCGGTGATCCGCGACCGGTTCCCGCGGTGACGGCCGCCGGCGGCAAAAAAGCGGGAACGTGCCGCTGTTTCTTGTGTCACAGGCGGATGACCTGCTAATTTGGTGGAAATTTCTCCCCTGCCGCCCCTACCCAGCGAGGCTGCCGTGAAGACGATCCTGCAGAACCCCCTGTTCAAGTTCCTCGCCGACCTGCGCCTCGCCGCCGCCCTGTTGCTGGTGATCGCCGTGGCGTCGGGCGTGGCCACCTTCGTGGAGTCGCACTACTCCAGTCTGGGGTCCACCCAGACCGGTCGGGCGGCGGCCTACGACCTCATCTACGACGCCACCTGGTTCAACGTGGTGCTGGTGGTGTTCACCCTGAACCTGGTGTTCAACCTCATCCAGCGCCTGTCCCGCGGCCGCCAGCATCCCGGGTTCATCCTGGTGCACGTCGGCATGATCGTGATCATGGTCGGCGCCGGCATCACGCGCTGGTTCGGCTTCGAGGGCTACCTGCGCATCCGCGAGGGGCAGGCCAACAACGTGGTGGCCTCGGCCAAGGACTACGCCATCGTCCGGGCCGGCGACCAGCAGGCCGCGGTGCACGTGCGCCTGTACCGTCCCGGCGAGCAGGACATCATGGAGGGCGTGAGCCTGGGCGACCAGTCGCTGAAGCTGGGCGTGCTGGAGTACTGGCCCCGCTTCGAGCGCACCATGGTGCCGGGCGAGGGCGGCATCGCCGCGGTGACCCTGGGCCTCATGGGAGGCCAGGGCCTGCAGATGGAGACGCTGCGCGAGGGCGAGGAGCTGCGCACCGGCGGCACCACCGTCCGCTTCCACCGGGACGGTCTGCCGCCGCTGCCGGCCGACGCGGCGCGCTACGGCCTGCTCCGGGTGCGCGCGGGTGGGCAGACGTGCAGCCTGCCCGTCCAGCCGGTGCCCGGCGAGCTGGGGGTCTGCGGCGGCTACACCTTCAGCGTCGAGGAGTTCGAGAGCGACTACAGCACCGAGGGCCCCAGCGATCCCGACGGACCCCTGCGCAACCCCATGGTCCGCATCCAGATCACCGCCCCGGACGGGCAGGTGGCCGAGCGCACGCTCTTCGCCCTGCATCCGGAGTTCGACCTGGCCCACGAGCAGGAGGTGGCGCTGCCCGGCGTGGATCTGCTCTACGAGGTGGCCAGCGGCGTGGACCTGGCCAGGGTGGACGGCCAGGTGGTGGTGCGCAGCGCCACGCCCCTGGACATCGTGCCCATGGCCCAGGGGGGCGAGGCGAGGCAGCTCGCCGCCGGCGAGGTGGCGCCCCTGGCCACCAAGCTGCTGTACAAGAACGACGCCGGCCTGCGCATGGTGCCCTCGGAGATCCAGGCCTCCATGGTCTCGGTGCCCGCGCACAGCCGCAATCGCAACGCCCCGCCGGCCGCCCGCGTGGTCCTGGAGAAGGACGGCGAGCGCGCCCAGGCGGTGTGCATCCACGGCGGCGGGCCGCAGTCGGTGGAGCTGGGCGGCGAGACCTACCAGCTCTCCTACGGCTCGACCATGATCGAGCTGCCCTACAACCTGTTCCTGGAGGACTTCGTGCTGGAGACCTACCCCGGCAGCGACAACCCGGCCAGCTACGAGAGCCATGTGCTGCTGAACGATCCCGAGAAGGGCATCGAGGGCGAGCCGGTGCGCATCTGGATGAACAACCCGCTCAATCACCGGGGCGCCAAGCACTTCCAGTCCAGCTACGACCGCGACCGGCGCGGCACCGTCCTCTCGGTGAACAACGATCCGGGCATGTGGCCCACCTACATCGGCTACATCATCATCAGCCTGGGCTTCCTGGTGGTGTTCGGGCGCGTGGCCGCCGACCGCGTCAAGGCGCGGCATGACCGCTCCGCCCGGCGCAATGCGCCGCGCGGGGTCACCACCGCCGCTGCCGCGCTGTGCGCCCTGGCCATGGGGCTGATGGCCGGCCCGGCCCTGGCGCAGCAGGGCCAGGCCGCCGAGGACGCTCACGACCACGCCGGCCACGACCACTCCGGCCACGCCCACGCCCAGGCCGCCGCGCCGGTGGGCGGGCCGCCGCCGCAGATCGCCCTGGACGAGGAGTCGCGGGAGATGGCCGGCCGGCTGATCGTCCAGGACTTCCGTGGTCGCATGAAGCCGCTGGACACCCTGGCGCGCGAGACGGTGATGAAGGTCACCAAGTCCTCCAGCTTCGAGGGCCGCCATCCCATCGACGTGTTCCTGGGCTTCGCCGTGTTCCCGCAGCAGTGGTACCACTACCCCACCATCGTGGTGAAGAATCCGGGCGTGCAGGACATGCTGGGCGTCAGCCACGACACCCACCACGTCTCCATCGGCAGCCTGCTGCAGGGCGGCGGCTACAAGCTCCAGGCCCAGGCCGAGGCCGCGCACCGCACGCCGCCCAACGAGCGCGACAAGACCACCCAGCGGCTCATCTCCTTCGACGAGCGCGTGCACATCCTCTACGCCGCGCTGCAGGGCACCTCGCTGCGCATCTTCCCCATCCCCGATGATCCGGGGCACAAGTGGGAGGGCGTGCAGACGGTGCTCGAGAGCCTGCCCGAGGGCGACCCGCGGGCCGCCGAGTTCCGGGCCGCCGCGGACGCCCTCTTCCTCGGCCTCGAGGAGCACGACACCGCCCGCATCCACGAGGGCCTGCGCCTGACCGCCGCGCTGCAGGAGAAGTACGGCGCCGGGGTGATGCCGGCGGACTTCCGCGTGGACGCCGAGATGACCCTCAACAGCCTGCATCCCTTCGAGCGCTCCACGCTGCCCTACCTGGGCGGGTTCCTGCTGCTGATCATCGCCTACTTCCGGGGCCTGTTCCGGCGGAACGAGCGGCCCTGGAAGCTGCGCGAGCCCCTCTACGGCCTGGGCATGCTGCTGTTCACGGCCGGATTCCTGCTGCACACCTATGGCTTCGTCCTGCGGTGGGTCGCCTCGGGTCGCGCACCGCTGAGCAACGGCCACGAGTCGCTGCTCTGGGTGGCCCTGTCGGTGGCCGTGGCCGGGCTGATCTTCGAGCTGGCCAGCCGCACGGCGGCCGCCGGCGCGCTGGGCGCCCTGCTGTCGGCGCTGGTGCTGGGCGTCTCCTTCATGAGCGCCTTCGATCCGGCCATCGGCCCGCTGGTGCCGGTGCTGGCCTCCTACTGGCTGAACATCCACGTCACCATCATCACCGCGAGCTACGGCTTCCTCGGGCTCTGCGCCCTGCTCGGCGGGCTGACGCTCATCCTGCTGATCATGGTTGGGCTGACCCGGCGGCCGCTGGGCAGCGCCATCGCCAAGCTGGACCGCCTGAACGTGGACGTGATGATCGTGGGCATCGGGATGCTGGCCGTCGGCACGCTGCTCGGCGGCGTCTGGGCCAACGAGAGCTGGGGGCGGTACTGGGGCTGGGATCCCAAGGAGACCTGGGCGCTGGTGTCCATCCTGGCCTACGCCCTGCTCCTGCACTTCCGGTGGATCCCGAAGCTGAGCAATGTTTACGTGCAGGCCGTGGGGTCCTTCCTGGGCATCTGGACCATCATCATGACCTACTTCGGCGTCAACTACCTGCTCTCCGGCCTGCACAGCTACGCCGCGGGCGACGCCGTGACCATCCCCACCTGGGTGATCGGCATGTTCGCCGGGATGACCGCCCTGTGCGTGGTGGGCTGGTTCGCCTGGCGGGACTCGAGGACCACGCTGGCCGTGCGCCACAACCCGCTTGCGCCGGAGGGAGGGCGTCCGTAACTAGAGGGAGGATCGCGGCTGACGGCGGCCGTTGGCCGCCGGTCCGGCGGGGGTGTCACCCGCAGCCGGCCCGTCCGGGAACGGCGCGGGACCCGCGGACCGGGAGCGACGCCCGTCCCAGCGGCCGCGAACCACCCCGGGACCTCCTTCCAGGCCCCACCCAGGGCTTGACCAGGTACGCAGCGACCCCGGCGACAGGATGGCGCCGGGGTCGCACTCCGTCGGGGTCCAGCCGTCGCGGCGGCCGGTGCGGGCCGACCGCGTGGGCGCGGCGCCCCCTCAGGACTTCTTCGGCTTGTTGAGCATGAAGATGTTGCCGCTGTTGCCCTGGCCCACCGGCCGCGGACGCGCCGCGCCCGCACCCA
>JAASSM010000273.1 GCA_021767885.1 bacterium
CTATCCGCGCCGCGAGGCCGGTTACCGCCTGGCCGCCTGGCCGTTCCTGGACGCGACGGTGGCCGTGGACCACGACGAGCGCGACACGCGCTGGGAGGGGTCGCTGCTCAGCCGCGGCGACCTCGCGCGCATGAGCGTGACCGGCTTCCTGGGTTACGACCGCCGGGTGCACAACGACTGGACGGCCTGGCTGCGCGCCGGCCGTCAGGACCGTGACGCCGGGCTGCTCGGGCCGCTCGGCGCGACCTCCTTCGCCATCGGCGACGTGACCAGCACGGCCTTGCCGCTCATCGGCGGCAGCCGGCGCGGCCGGGGCTTCAGCGCCACCAACCGGCCCCTCGGCAGCGTGTCCCAGTTCGATGCCGTCGACGTCAACGGCGACGCGCCGCCGGGCTGGCAGGTGGAGCTGTATCTCGACGGCTCGCTCCACGACCTGCAGACCGTCTCCGCGGACGGCGGGTACAGCTTCGCGGCCGTCCCCCTGCACCTCGGACTCAACACCATCCGCGCCGTGCTCTACGGCCCCAACGGCCAGAAGCGAGAGCAGGTGCGGACCTACAACATCCGCTCCGGGATGTGGGGTCGCGGGCATCTCCACTACGATGTCTCCACCCTGCAGACCGGCCGCTCCATCGTGGGCTCGCGGACGTCGGCCGGAGGCGTGGAGGCGGAGGGCGAGTGGCTGCACCAGCTGACCCTGGGCTACGGTCTGGGCCCCACCACGACGGTGACCGGCGGTTACGCTCGCAACACCGCAGGGGACCAGGTGCGCGACTATGCCCAGCTCCAGTTCCTGCAATCGCTCGGGCCGGTGTTCATGCAGGCGGTGGGCGTGAAGGACCTCGCGTCCGGCCAGGGCGGCAGCGTCTCCGCGCAGACCCGCGTGGGCCGGCAATCCCTGCTGCTGAGCTTCTCGCAGTTCGACGACCTGGTCAGCAACGCCAGCGAGTCTCGCGCGGAGCTCTCCCGTCGCGCCGAGGCCCGCGTCTCCGGCGCCATGGTCCGCCATGGCCGGCCGCTGATGAACTACCGCCTCAAGTGGCAGCACGACACCTTCGACGACACCGTCGACCTCCGCTCCCACTTCCTCTCCGGCTACCTCGGGACCGGCTGGAACGGCTTCAGCCTCAGCAACGAGCTGCGCCATCACATCCAGAGCGGATCCCAGTCGGGGAGCGACACCAAGGGACAGTTCCTCGCCTCGGGCTACGTCCGGGGCGTCCGCGTCCTGGGGGACCTGCTCTACGACGTCGGCGACGGCGAGGGCGTCGAGGCGGCCGGCCTGACGGCGGCCCGTCAGTTCACGCCCCGGCTGTCCGCGCACGTCACCGGGCGACGGAGCTTCGTGGGCGAGGGCGCCACGCACGTCCAGGCCAACCTCGACTGGCGGCTACGGCCCGTGAAGCTGGGCCTGCGGGCCGGCTACGACACCTTCGGCGGCTACAGCGTGGGCCTCTCGGCCACCACCTCGCTCGCCCGCGCCCCGGAGAGCGGCGCCTGGATGGTCTCCGGCCGCAAGCTCACCAGCCAGGGCGCCGCGCTGGCCCAGGCGTTCATCGACCATGACCACGATGGCGTCTACGGCGGCGGCGACGACGCCCTCGCCGGCGTGGGGTTCGGCCAGAACGATCTCTGGCGGGACATCCGCACCGCGGACGATGGCCGGGCCTTCCTGCCCGGCCTGCCGGCCAACCGGTTCGTGAACGTGAAGGTGGACCTCGAGACCGTGGAGGATCCGTATCTCGTGCCGGCCCACGAGGGCATGACCACCGTGGTCCATCCCGGCGGCGTCTCCAGCCTCGTCTTCCCGTTCCACTACGTGGGCGAGATCGAGGGCGTGGTGGCCCGCGACTCCGCCCTCACCCGACCGCTGCGCAACATCGGCCTGGAGCTGCTGGATCAGCAGGGCGAGCGCGTGGCCACGGCCGTGAGCGAGTTCGACGGCTTCTATCTCTTCCAGGACGTCCTGCCCGGCGAGTACCTCATCGGCGTGGTGGAGACCACGCTGCGCGGACAGCCCTATCTGGTCCCCGAGCCGCAGCCGGTCGCGGTGCCGGCGGGGGGCGACTTCGTCCACGGCCCGGTGATCATCCTGCCCCTGGCCGGCGACGAGGCGCCGGTGGTCGTCGCCCAGGTGGAGGCGCCGGATCCGGATTCCCTGCTCGAACCGGACGCGGATTCGCGGAGGGATCAGCAGGGCCCAGCGTCCGCGACGGTGGCGGAAGATCCCCTGGTCGTCGCCGACGGGACCACCGAGGCGACCAGCGGCAGGAGCGGGACGGACGGCGGGACGGGCAGCGGGACCGGCGGCTCGTCCACCAGCGCCGATGCGGGTCCCGGAGACCGTCGCGGCCCGGTCGAGTCCGAGCCGCGCGTGATCGCGTCGGCACCCGGAGCGGCGGACGGCCCCACGGAACCCCGGGCCCCGTCGTCCGTGCCCACCACGCGCCCTGCGGCGCCGGCGACCCCGGCCACCGCGCCGACGGGCAGTGATGAGTCGCGTGAGCCCCCTCGGCCCGCGGACCCGGAGACCCTGCGCACCCTGCACCTGATCTACGAGATGCTCTACGACAGCGAGCTGTTCGCCGGGGCGGCGGGCGGGCGCTAGCCAGCCAGGGCGGTCAGGGCCGGGACCACTCCAGGATCCGCGCCGCCGTCGCCTGGGGGGCCGCTGGCGTGCTCGTGACGTTCCTGCGGATGGTCACCGGGGCACCGTCGCCGGCCTCCAGGGCCGCGATGAGCCGGGCCGTCCGCGGCGTCACCGACGCCGGGACGTCGAGATCCAGGGGCAGGCCGGACAGGTCGGGCGTCACCATCCGGGCGGCCTCCGCGGGGTCGGCCGCGGGCCACGGGTCGAACGATCCCTCCGCGACCAGCAGCACACCGTCCCAGGCATCCGCCGCGCCCGCGGCCGCATGCAGGGCCATCGACGCCGCCGGCCCCATCGCGGCCATGCGCACCGACGACGGCCCGAGTAGACTGCCCAGCCACGCCCGCGCGGCCCGGATCACGGCGACACCCTGTCCCGGCTGCCCCGGCCGCATCGCGGCGGTGAGCACCATGAAGACGCGGTCGTCGTCGGGCGCGCGCTGCGCGGCCAGCGCACCGGCCACGGCGGCCGTCTGCTCGCGATCGCCGGTCACCACCATGATCGCCGGGGCATGGGCCCGTCGCGCCGCTCCGGGCAACACGAGCCGGCAGGCCTGCAGGGCATCCTGGCCGGTGGGGAACGCCCCCTCGATCACCGTGGCGGCCTCGGGCAACACCGTGCCCAGGACCTCGGCGGCCATGAGCAGACGCTCGGCCGCCAGGGCGGCCTCCGCGATGGCGGCGGGGTCGTCATGGGGCTGGAACGCCTGCTGGCCGCGCAGCACCTGGAAGAGCCTGTACTCCACCAGGCTCCGTTCCGCGGCGGGTAGCCCGGCCGCCCGTTCACGACCCTCGACGAACCAGTCCGGGGGCAGCCGGAAGGCGCGGTCACGCCAGGTCAGCGCGGATCGCAAGCCGCCAGTGGCCGCTCCCGGGCCCGTGGTCGCCACGTTCGCCAGGCGCGCGCTCAGGGAGAACCACCCCAGGGGCAGGTGGCCCACCTCCCAGCTGACGGTCTGGTAGGCCAGCTCCGGCTCGAGGTCCACGGCCAGGGTGTCCGTCGGCACCAGGCCGTCCCCCTCCGCGCCCCGCAGCAGCGTGATCGTGGCCGGGCCTCCGGGCATCCCCTGCAGCGCCAGCTCTGCGCTCAGCGTGTCGCCCACCACCAGGTACGTGTCCAGCCGCCCGGCAAGGACAGGCTCCGGGTCGAACCCCGGGTCGAGCAGCGCCGGGGCGAATCGCCGCCAGGGCTGGGTCCGGGACCCCGCGAACGGGTCGGAGATCAACGACCAGCGATGGGAAGGTCGGGTCGGCATCGTCGGCTGACGTAGGGTGACGTTGAGGCCGAGGAGCAGCTCGACAGGCGGGCGATACGGGTGGAGGGACGACCAGGGGATCACCAGCCGCCAGGCGTCGGCATCACGCCGCAGCCTGGCGGCGGCCGGGATCACCTCGTGGCGACCGTGACGGGCGGTCAGCGGCACTGGCCCGGCCGCCGTCAGCGAGGCGGTGAACTCGAACCAGCGGTCGGTCTCGTGCTCGTCGAGGCTGCGGGGCAAGGCGACGCAGGCCGTCAGGTCGGCGGTCTCGCCCCCTGGCGGCGGGACCACCTCGAAGGTGAGGCCCTGCTGGTCGAAGCGCAGGCGCACCGATCCGGGAGCGGCATCGATGCCAGGCCCCGGTCCGAGACGCCGCGAGGCGGGACGCAGGGGACGGGATACGCTCCACTCGCCCTCCAGCAGATCGAACTGGGCGTCGAGCA
>JAASSM010000274.1 GCA_021767885.1 bacterium
GGCCTGCGCAAGTACGTTCCGAAGGACGGGATCCCGAAGGTCCTCGGTGGCTACGGTACGACCGTCGTTTCGACCTCGAGGGGGATCCTCACCGGCCACGAGGCCCGCATGGCGGGCGTGGGCGGCGAAGTCCTCTGCAAGATCTGGTAGCACCGGCTCGGATCGCCGCCGGCGCCACGCGGGACCACCCGCGGGGTGGTGGGGGCGGGACCAGGGAGTTCAGGAGGAATCATGTCGCGCATCGGTCTCAAGCCGATTCCGCTCCCCTCGGGGGTCGAGGTCAAGATCGAGGACAACCTCTCGATCGTGAAGGGCCCCAAGGGCGAGCTGCGTCAGCACATCCCCGCGGGGATCGACATCAAGGTGGAGGGCGGCGAGATCAACTGCTCGCGTCCTTCCGACAGTCCGCAGGACCGCTCCAACCACGGTCTCGTGCGCGCGCTGCTGGCCAACCAGGTCACGGGAGTGACCGAGGGCTTCAAGCGCGAGCTGACCATCGTGGGCGTGGGCTACCGCGCGGAGCTCAAGGGCAAGAACCTGGTGCTCAATCTCGGGTATTCGCACCCGATCGAGTACCCGGCGCCCGACGGCATCACGTTCGAGGTCCCCGAGCAGACCAGAGTGGTCGTGAACGGGGCCAGCAAGCAGCAGGTGGGCCAGGTCGCGGCCGAGATCCGCGACTTCCGTCCGCCGGAGCCCTACAAGGGCAAGGGCGTCCGCTACGCGGACGAGCAAGTCCAGAGGAAGGCCGGCAAGTCGGCGACCAAGGGCTAGGCCAGCAGCCGCCCTCGATCTCGCCCCGTCCGGTGTTCCCGAGCCAACAGGTAGGACCCATGAGCAGAGAAAGCGCGCAATATCGTCGCGAGGCCCGGTACCGCCGGTCCAAGCGCGTGCGTCGCCGCGTGATGGGCACGGCCGAGCGTCCTCGGCTGGCCGTCCATCGCAGCAACAAGCACATCTTCGCGCAGGTGATCGACGACGAGGCCGGTGTGACCCTCGCGTCGGCGCACGACCTGAAGATCGAGATCCCGGAGTTCGAGGGGATCTCCGGCAAGGTCGCCCGGGCCAAGGCCGTCGGCCTGGCCGTGGCCGATGCCGCGAAGACCAAGGGAATCGAGCGAGTGGTGTTCGACCGCTCGGGCTACCAGTTCCACGGCCGCGTCGCGGCCCTCGCCGAAGGCGCCCGCGAGGGCGGCCTGAAGTTCTAGGAGGTCGGAAGTGGCGGACCCGAGACAACAGCGAGGCGGCGGAGGCCGCGGAGGTCAGGGCGGTCGCGGACGCGACGGTCGTGGCCGTGGACCCCGTCGTGGTGATCGTGACCAGGACAAGAGCGATCTGCTGGAGCAGGTCGTCCACATCAACCGCTGCGCCAAGGTGGTGAAGGGCGGACGTCGCTTCAGCTTCAACGCCATCGTCGCCGTCGGTGACGGCAAGGGCAAGGCGGGCGTCGGTCTGGGCAAGGCGAACGAGATCAGTGACGCCATCCGCAAGGCGGGCGAGTCCGCCAAGCGGAACATGATCCAGATCCCGATGGTCGGCGGGACGATTCCGCACCAGGTGATCGGGCGCTTCGGCGCCGGCCGGGTGCTGCTCAAGCCCGCCGCTCCCGGTACCGGCGTCATCGCCGCCGGTGGCGTGCGCGCGATCCTGACCGTGGCCGGGGTGCAGGACATCCTGACCAAGCAGCTCGGCAGCAACAACCCGCACAACGTGGTCAAGGCCGCGATGGTGGGGATCAAGTCGCTGCGGACGGTCGAGAGCGTGGCCCGTCGTCGTGGCATCCCCGTC
This sequence comes from bacterium, assembly GCA_021767885.1. Next base: position 1,789 of record JAASSM010000274.1, read on the forward strand.
CCCGCGGTCTTCGGACTCAAGGGCGAGGGCAAGGCCGCGAAGGCCGCCGAGTCGACCGCCGAGACGCCCGCCGCGAGCGAGGCCCCGGCGACCGAATCCGCGCCGAGCCAGGAGTAGCGGAAGATGGCGAAGAACAACGGCAAGATCATGGTCACGCAGTACCGGAGCGGTATCGACCGCCCCGCGAAGCACAAGAGGATCCTCAAGGCGCTCGGTCTGCACCGCAACCAGACGAGCCGGATCCACGACGACACGCCCGTGATCCGCGGCATGGTCGCCAAGATCCCGCACCTCGTGCGGATCGAAGAGGCCCCCGCCGGTACGGAGGACTAGCCGATGAAGCTCAACGAGATCGCCCGCCCCGCGGGCAACAAGAAGCCGAAGCCGCGCAAGGGTCGCGGTCCGGGCTCGGGCAACGGCAAGACCGCCGGGCGTGGGCAGAAGGGCCAGAAGGCCCGGAGCGGTGCCAAGTTCCGCGCCTGGTTCGAGGGTGGCCAGATGCCGGTGAACCGGCGTCTGCCCAAGCGCGGGTTCAAGAATCCCTTCACCGTGCGCTACCAGATCGTCAACCTGCGGGACCTCGAGGCCCTCGGGGACGACACCACCGCCGATCCGTCGGTGCTGGCCGCGCACGGTCTGGTCAAGGACGGCGACGGGCTGGTCAAGCTCCTCGGGGACGGCGGCGTGGACAAGGCGTTCACCCTGACCGTCCACAAGGCGAGCAAGTCCGCCGTGGCCGCGATCGAGAAGGCCGGTGGGAAGGTCGAGATCCGGCCCATCCACGGACCCGAGAACCAGGAGCAGGGCTGAGCGGTTCGCCGCTGAGGACCCGCCGAGAGGACGAGTTCAGTGCGTCTCACCGATGGCTATCAGAACATGTTCAGGATCCCGGAGCTGAAGCGGAAGCTTCTGTTCACGGCGTTCATCCTGATCATCTACCGCCTCGGCAGCCACGTTCCGGTGCCGGGTGTGGACACCAGTGCTCTCGCTGCCTTCTTCGAGAGTCAGCGCGGTGGACTGCTCGGTCTGTACGACATGTTCGCCGGCGGCAACCTGTCGCGCGCGACGGTCTTCGCCCTGGGCATCATGCCCTACATCAGTGCCTCGATCATCTTCCAGCTCATGCAGGCGGTCGTCCCCGCTCTGGAGAAGCTGGCCAAGGAAGGTGAAGAGGGACGGGCCAAGATCACGCAGTACACGCGCTACGCCACGGTCGGTCTGGCGGCCATCCAGGCGGCGGGAATGTCGATCGCGGTGGAGAACATCGCGGCTCCGGGCGTGGGCACCATCGTTCCCGACCCCGGTCTGTTCTTCAAGTTCCAGATGGTGATCACGCTCATCGCCGGCACGATGTTCGTGATGTGGCTCGGTGAACAGATCACCGAGCGCGGGATCGGAAACGGGATCTCGCTGATCATCACCATCGGCATCATCGCCTCCTTCCCCTCGCAGTGGCTGAGCACCTTCCAGCAGCTGCAGGTGGGCGCGATGAACTACGTGACCCTGATCTTCCTGCTCGTGTTCATGGTGGCGATCATCGCGCTGATCATCCTGATGACCCAGGGCCAGCGCAGGATCCCCGTGCAGTACGCGAAGAAGATGGTCGGCCGCCGGATGTACGGCGGGGCCAGCACCCACATCCCGCTGAAGGTCAACACCGCCGGCGTGATCCCGATCATCTTCGCGCAGTCCATCATCATGTTCCCGGGCACCCTGGCGCAGTACTTCCCGAACAGCGGCGCCATGCAGTCGCTGGCGAGCATCTTCGCCCCGGGGGCGCCGGTGTACATCATCGTCTATTCGGTGATCATCGTGTTCTTCGCCTACTTCTACACCGCGGTCGTGCTGAACCCGGTGGACCTGGCGGACAACATGAAGAAGTACGGTGGCTTCATTCCGGGGATCCGCCCGGGCAAGCGCACCGCCGAGTTCATCGACCGGATCCTGACCCGTGTCACCCTTCCGGGCGCGATCTTCCTGGCATTCATCGCGGTTCTCCCGGACATCCTCATCCGCCAGATGAACGTCCCCTTCTACTTCGGTGGTACGGGGCTGCTCATCGTGGTGGGTGTGACTCTGGACACGCTGCAGCAGATCGAGAGCCATCTGCTGATGCGCAACTACGACGGCTTCATGAAGCGCGGCAAGCTGCGCGGCCGGCGTTGATCGGAATCCGACGGGTTCGGTTGAGCCAGGAGGACTGGACATGGCTCGCAACGTCTTGATCATGGGCCCGCCGGGCTCGGGGAAGGGCACGCAGGCGGCCCGTATCGCCGAGCGCCAGGGGATGGCCCACATCTCCACCGGGGACATGCTCCGCGCGGCGATCGCGGCGGGCAGCGAACTCGGGGAGAAGGTCAAGGCGATCTGCGACCGCGGAGACCTGGTCTCCGACGACCTGATGCTCGAGCTGGTCAAGGAACGGCTCGAGAAGCCGGACACCGCCAACGGGTTCCTGCTCGACGGGTTCCCGCGGACGGTGGCGCAGGCCGAGGCCCTCGTGGCCGCACTGACCGGAGGGCAGGTCCTCGAACGGATCATCCTCCTCGAGGTGCCC
>JAASSM010000275.1 GCA_021767885.1 bacterium
CCACCGGGGGCTCGGCGCCCGCCGGCGCCGAGCCGCCGGCCCCGCAGCGGGCCGCCGAGGCCGCCACCGGCGGCACCGGCGGCGCCCAGGGCAACCCCGGCCGGCCGCCGTCCTTCCGCGCGGTGGCGCGCAAGATCCGCAGCGAGGCCGGCCTCATCCAGCAGAACATCCTGCTGGGCAAGAAGCCGTCCATGCGCTTCCCGCTGCGGTCGCTCAACAACGTGACCTACGACCCGCGCACGGGCTACTTCAAGCTCAAGGGCAAGCGCAAGGAGCGCACCCTGACCGTGGGCACGGTCAAGACCTTCGCCCAGACCCTGAAGATGATGGCCCTGGCCAAGGAACTGGTGGAGACCGACGACATCGCCACCAAGCGAGAGGCCTACTACGTCTCCAAGAACTGGGCCGATGCCCGCTTCAAGGAGCAGCCCGAGTCCGACGCCGTGATGGAGGACGTGGAGGCGTTCTTCGCCGTCAACCGCGAGCAGCTGGGTTTCGTGCCCGAGGAGAAGGGCGGCGACGTGGCGGGCCGCCTGGTGGTGATCGACAAGGACCAGGAGACCGGCGACCCGCTGCGCATCGACTGCACCAAGTTCGGCAGCGGCGCCTACTCGGTGCCCATCTCGGTGGAGGAGCTGCAGTTCGAGACCGACGCGCAGTTCATCCTCTGCATCGAGACCGCCGGCATGTTCCAGCGCCTGGTCAAGCACAAGTACTGGCAGACCGCCAACTGCATCCTCGTCAGCATGGGTGGCGTGCCCACCCGCGCCTGCCGGCGCTTCGTGCGGCGCCTGGCCGACGCCAGGGGCCTGCCGGTCTACGTCTTCGTGGACGGCGACCCCTACGGCTACTCCAACATCTATCGCACCCTCAAGGTGGGGTCGGGCAACGCCGCCCATCTCAACGAGTTCTTCTGCGTGCCGCAGGCCCACCTGCTGGGCATCACCCCCCAGGACATCGTCGAGTACGAGCTGCCCACCCACCCCCTGAAGGAGGTGGACATCAAGCGCGCGAAGGACGCCCTGAAGAACGACCCCTTCATCCTGCACTACCGGTCCTGGCAGAAGGCCCTCGAGCAGATGATCAAGATGGGCGTGCGCGCGGAGCAGCAGGCGCTGGCCAAGCACGGCCTGAACTACGTCATCGACGAATACCTGCCGCGGAAGCTGGCGGACGTGGGGGCGTTCCTGCCCTGATCACCAGAAGCCTGCCCTGGTCGCCAGAGGATGGGAGGAGCGGACCGGGCGGGCCCACGCCTCCCGGCCCGTCGGAAGGATCAGGCGTTCTCGACCTCGAGGATGCGTCCGAGGGTCTCGAGGTCCTCCGCCATCTGGATGCCGGAGGCGGCCAGCTCGTCCTGGCAGGCCGTGGCGGCGCGGCCGCCCGCCACCATGGTGAGGTCGGGCCCCACCAGGCTCCGGAGCCGGCGGATCTCCTCGTGCAGGCGCGGATCGGACATGGGGTACACCAGGCTCATCAGCACCGCCCGGGCGCCGGAGGCCTGCACCGCGGCGGCGATCTCCTCGGCCGGCAGGTCCACCCCCAGGTAGACCACGCGCCAGCCAAGATCCGCGGCGATCCCGGCGGCCAGGAGGGCCCCCAGCTCGTGGCGCTGGCCCGAGGGCGTGGCCACCACGAGGGAGGGTGCACCGGGGCCAGGTTCCGACCGCCGCCACATGGACCACAGGAAGGACCGCAGCACGGCCGAGGCGAGGTGCTCGTGCACCACCCGCCAGGTCCCGTCCTGCCAGCGCTGCCCCAGGGCATGGATCAGGGGAATGAGCACCTCCGAGCGCAGACGCGGGCGGCTCAGGGCCACCAGCGCCGTGTCCAGCGCCTGTTCCAGACCGTGCCGATCGAGACGGTCCACCGCCTCGATGCAGCTGGACAGGAAGCCGCCGGACGCCCGTGGCGCCGCGGGCTGGGGCAGCCCCACCACGGTCTCGCTGGCGTCCTGATCGGCCAGGGACCGCAGGGCGTCCAGGGAGAGCTCCGCCACGTCGCTGATCCGCCGGCCGCCGTCCACCAGCTGCTTGAGCAGCCGCAGCTTGGAGACCTGGTCCTCGGTGTAGAGGCGCCGGCCGGTGACCGTCCGCAGCGGCACCACGGCCTGGTAACGCTTCTCCCAGGCTCGCAGCACGTCCTGGGTCAGGCCCGTACGCCGCACGACCACGCTGATCGGATGCCCTTCCTGGGCTGAACTGTTCATCTTGTGTCCCATGGCCTTGAAGGTACACTGTGTCCAGGATTTGTCAAGGATTTTTCTCCGAGTCCAGCCCGGCAGCCCCGCCCTGTCCGCTGGCCGTCCAGACCGGGCCGGGACGGCACGGGCGGGGGCCGGCCCCTGGACCGGCCGCACGGGCGATGGGGTACGGTGATGGAGCCTGGGCCTGGCGCCGGCAGCATGTTACCTTGCGGGGTCGCCAGCCGCCACCCACCCCGACGCCTGCGAGGAGTCCTGCATGCGGAGCATCCTGGTCGTCGATCGTCGCCACCTCTTCCCCGGCCTCAGTCCCCAGGGATTCCTCGCCGCCGGCGCCGTGGATCTCGCGGCCCTCTCGCCCCACCTGTTCTTCGCCGAGCGGGATTACATGGAGCAGTGCTCGCACTACAAGCAGATCATCCCCTACCTGATCCTCACCCGCGGCCAGGCCGCGCAGCGGCGCGTGCTCGCCTACCAGCGCCGCAGCAAGCACACCGAGCAACGCCTGGGCGGGCTCTGGTCCCTGGGCTTCGGCGGGCACATCGAACCGCTGGACCGGTCGGACCGCAGCGTGGCGGTGCACGGGCTGGTGGAGGCCTCGGCCCGACGCGAGCTCGCCGAGGAGACCGGCCTGGACGCCGACCAGACGCGGCTCTTGCCGCGGGGATTCATCAACAGCGACCGCGAGGACGTCTCGAGCGTCCACCTCGGCGTGGTCTACGAGGTGGCACTCGACGACCTGCCGGCCTCCGATGCGGACCTGCTGGCGCAGGTGTCGTCCCAGGCGGAGCCGCACCAGGCGCGATGGCTCGCGACGGCCGAACTGACCGGCCTGCTGGGCGAGGCCCGCGGACCCGAGGGGGGCACCTTCGAGGACTGGTCGCGGATCGTGGTCGAGGGTGGCGCACTGACGGGCCCGGGCGGCGGCTGAGACCCACGCGTCCGGGCCCATGCCATGGAGAGGGCTGGCGGCACCGCGCCGCGGACCGGTTGCCGGCGAGGGAAACACCCTTAGATTGCCTGGGATTCGTCCGTTCCACCGCCCCGGAACGCGGATTCGCCCCATATTCCGCGTCGTGACCCGAAGGAGTCTCCATGATCGAGAAGATCGCCATCATCGGTGGTGGCAACATCGGCGGCGTGTGCGCCTCGGAGATCGTGTCCCGCCGGCTGGCCCGCAAGGTGGCGCTGGTGGACGTCAAGCCGCCGGAGTTCGCCAAGGGCAAGTGCCTGGACATCGCCGAGGGCAGCCCCGTGATCGGCGCCGATGTCCAGCTCGAGGGCAGCAAGGGCTACGAGGTCCTCGCCGGAGCCGAGTTCGTCATCAACACCGCCGGCGTGCCCCGCACCATGCGCCCCGATGGCACCTTCCCCTCGCGCGAGGAACTGCTGGCCACCAACCTGCGCATCACCGACGCCGTGGCCGGTGGCATCCGGGAGTACTGCCCCGACGCGTTCGTGGTCTCGGTGGCCAACCCGCTGGACGCCATCGTCTATCGCCTGCACCTGCAGCTGAAGGACCAGGTGCCCACCCACAAGCTCATGGGCATGGCCGGCGTGCTGGACTCCGCGCGCTACAAGTACTTCGTGGCCGAGGCGGCGGGCGTGTCGGTGGAGAACGTGGAGGCCGTGGTGCTCGGCGGCCACGGCGACACCATGGTGCCCATCCGCAGCGCCTGCCGGATCTACGGCCTGCCGGTGACCGAGTTCATCGCCGAGGAGGAGCTGGAGGCCATCGAGACCCGCGTGCGCAAGGCCGGCGGCGAGGTGGTCAGCCTGCTGGGCTCGGGCTCGGCGTTCGTCTCGCCGGCCTGGTCCGCCCTGGAGATGATCACCAGCGTCGCGTTCGACAAGAAGAAGATCACCCCGGTCTGCGCCCACCTCTCGGGCCAGTATGGCGTGGATGGCCTGTTCGTGGGCGTGCCCGTGGTCCTCGGCCGCAGCGGCATCGAGCGGATCATCGAGATCAAGCTCACCGACGCCGAGAAGGAGGCGCTGGCCGGCTCCGTGGACGCGGTGCGCAGCACCTGCGCCGCGGTGGACGCCGCCGAACTCTAGCGGACGGCCCCGCCGGACATGGTCACGACCGCACCCGCGCGCCGCGTCTTCCCCGGAAGCCGCGGCGCGCGGCGCGA
>JAASSM010000276.1 GCA_021767885.1 bacterium
GGAGCTGAAGACGGCGGTGATCGTCCACCGGGGCGCGCTGACCCCGGACTACCAGTATCTCGAGGAGTACCTGGGCGCCTAGGCCCCGGGATCGCGAGCCGTCTCCGGACGGCGAACACGAACCGGAGGGACGACAGCATGCAGAAGGTTCTGGTTCTCGGCGCTGGCCTGGTGGCCCGCCCGCTGGTCGGCTACCTGCTCGACAAGGGCCACGCGGTGACCTGCGCGAGCCGCACCGTGAGCAAGGCCGAGGCGCTCGTCGCCGGCCATGCCAACGGCAAGGCCCTGCCGCTGGACCTGGCGGACGAGGGCAAGCTGGCCGAGCTGATCGGCGAGCACGACCTGGCCATCAGCCTGGTGCCGCCGCCGCTGCATCCGGTGGTGGCCCGCCATTGCCTGGACGCCGGCAAGAACATGGTGACCACCAGCTACGTGTCGCCCGAGATGGCGGCGCTCGACGGCGAGGCGCGCGAGAAGAACCTGACGGTGCTCAACGAGATCGGTGTGGACCCGGGCATCGATCACATGTCGGCCATGCGGATCATCGACGACGTCAAGCGCCGTGGCGGCGAGATCATCGCCTTCAAGAGCTACTGCGGCGGCCTGCCCGCGCCCCAGCATAACACCAACCCGTTCGGCTACAAGTTCAGCTGGGCGCCCCGCGGCGTGCTGGTGGCCAGCCGCAACGGTGCGCAGTACCTGCTGGACGGCCGCAAGGTGGAGGTGGAGCCGGCCCGGCTGTTCCGGGACATGCACGTCCTGCAGGTCCCGGGCTTCGGCGACTTCGAGGCCTACCCCAACCGCGACAGCATCAGCTACCAGGAGGTCTACGGCCTCGACGGCATCGGCACCCTCTTCCGGGGCACCCTGCGCAACATGGGCTGGTGCGACTGCATCTACAACTACCGGCAGCAGGGCCTGCTGGACCTGGAGGAGTTCCCCGTCCAGGGCCGCACCTACGCCCAGATCATGCGCGACCACCTGGGCTGCGGCCCGGACGCCGATCTGCGGACGGCGTTCGCCGGCAAGGCCGGCATCCCCCGCGACGGCCTGCCGCCCATGAACCTGGAGTGGCTGGGCATGTTCTCGGACCGCCCGGTGCAGGGCGAGACCACCACCATGCTGGACGCCATGGGCGACCTCATGTTCGAGAAGCTGAGCTTCGCCGAGGGCGAGCTGGACATGATCGTCCTGTTCCATGACTTCCAGGCCGCCTTCCCCGACGGCCACAAGGAACACATCACCTCGCAGCTCATCGACTTCGGCATCGAGGGCGGCGACAGCGCCATGAGCCGCACGGTCTCGCTGCCGGCGGCCATCGCCGCCCACATGATCCTCAGCGGCGAGATCACCGAGCCGGGCGTCCTGCGTCCGGTGCTGCCGGGCATCTACAACCCGGTCCTCGACGAGCTGGCCACCCTGAACATCGCGTGCGAAGAGCGCACCGAGACCTACTAGGAGGCGTCCGGAATGACCAAGAACAAGATCTTCCGCGAGCTCGGCCTGAAGGCCAACCTGTCCGGCGCCAGCACCGGCGGCGAGTGGTTCGCCAGCAGCGGCGACAAGCTCGAGGTCAAGAGCCCCACCACCGGCGAGCGCCTCGCGCGCATCGAGATGGCCTCGGCCGCGGACTACCAGAAGGTGATGAAGCAGGCCCAGAAGGCGTTCCTGGCCTGGCGGGCCATCCCCGCACCGCAGCGCGGCGAGGTGGTCCGGCAGATCGGCGTCAAGCTGCGCGAGAAGAAGGCCGCGCTGGGCGCCCTGGTCTCCCTGGAGATGGGCAAGATCCTCACCGAGGGCGAGGGCGAGGTCCAGGAGATGATCGACATCTGCGACTTCGCCACCGGCCAGAGCCGCTTCCTCTCCGGCCCCACGCTGCAGAGCGAGCGGCCGGGCCACCGCATGATGGAGCAGTGGCATCCGCTGGGCGTGGTCGGCGTGATCAGCGCCTTCAACTTCCCCGTCGCGGTGTGGGCCTGGAACACGTCGCTGGCCTGGACCTGCGGCGACGTGGCCGTGTGGAAGCCGTCGAGCAAGGCGCCGCTGTGCGCCATCGCCTGCCAGAACCTGGTCAGCGAGGTCTTCCGCGCCAACGGCCTGCCCGAGGGCATCAGCAACGTGGTGATCGGCCGCGGCGCGACCATCGGCGAGAAGCTCATCGCCGACGAGCGCATCCCCCTGGTCTCGGCCACCGGCTCGACCCGCATGGGCAAGCGCATCGGCGGCGTGGTGGGCGCCCGCCTGGGCAAGACCATCCTCGAGCTGGGCGGCAACAACGCCCTGATCATCAGCGAGAAGTGCGACCTCAAGGGCGCCCTGGCCAGCGCCTTCTTCGGGGCCGTGGGCACCGCCGGCCAGCGCTGCACCTCCACGCGCCGGCTCATCATCCACGAGTCGATCTACGACGCGTACCTCGGGAAGCTCATCGGCCTGTACAAGAAGGTGAAGATCGGCGACCCCCTGGACCCGAAGACCCTCATGGGCCCGCTGATCGACGAGGCGGCCGTGACCGACTACGAGAACGCCATCAAGGCCGCGAAGGAGCAGGGCGGCAAGGTCCTCGTGGGCGGCAAGGTCAAGAAGCCGCCGTTCGGCCGGCGCACCTTCGTCGAGCCCACCATCATCGAGATCGACAACAAGGCCGAGATCGTCCAGAACGAGACCTTCGCGCCCATCCTGTACGTGATGAAGTACAAGAAGCTGGAGGAGGCGCTCAAGCTGCACAACGACGTGCCGCAGGGCCTCAGCTCGGCCATCTACAGCGACAGCGTCGCCGAGGCCGAGGCCTTCCTCAGCTACAAGGGCAGCGACTGCGGCATCGCCAACGTGAACATCGGCACCAGCGGTGCGGAGATCGGCGGCGCCTTCGGTGGCGAGAAGGAGACCGGCGGCGGCCGCGAGAGCGGCAGCGACGCCTGGAAGGCGTACATGCGGCGCCAGACCAACACCATTAACTGGGGTGGGGAGATCCACCTGGCCCAGGGGGTGAAGTTCGACGTCTGAGGCGCTCGCGGCGGCGCGGCTCGGCGATGTCCTCGGCCCCTGCGGGGCCTGCGGAGTTCGCCGATCCGCGCCACCGCTCGCTGGACTGCCAGCAGGAGGGCCCCGCCGGGGATGTCGGCGGGGCCTTCTTGGCGTTTGCCCGGGTCGGCGGGAGCGACTATCCTGCCCGGAGCTCCCCGTCCCCGCCAACCGGGCGAAAGGACCCGCCGCATGCGCATCGGTTTCGGCCTCGACCGGCATCCCCTGGTTCCCGGGACGCCCTGCGTCCTGGGGGGCGTGCCCTTTCCGGAGTGCCCGGTGGGGCCACGCGGACATTCCGATGGCGACGCGGTCTGCCACGCCATCGCCGACGCTCTGCTGGGCGCCGCGGCCCTGGGCGACATCGGACAGCACTTCCCCGACACCGACCCGCAGTACGCCGGCGCCGATAGCCTGCAGCTGCTGGCGCGCACGGTGGCCATCGTGCACGAGGCCGGCTGGCTGGTGGCCAACGTGGACGTCACGGTGATGGCCGAGCGGCCGCGGCTGGCAGAGGCCAGCCCCCGGATGCGCGAGACGCTGGCCGGCGTGCTCGGGCTGCAGATCGATGCGGTGTCGGTCAAGGCCACGCGCGGCGAGGGCCTGGGCCCCGAGGGGCGGGGCGAGGCCATCACCGTCCACGCCGTGGCGCTGCTGCAGCCGGTGGCCGCGCCCCCGGCCCCATGAGCGATCCCTTCTGGAACCAGCTCCGCTCCGGGGCCAGCGAGCGCTTCAGCGGCTTCGGCCACCTCATGCCCTTCCGGGTGCAGGAGATCCTGCTGGTGGCGTCCATGTACGACGCCTTCACGCTCGAGGAGGGTGGCCGCCTCACCGAGCTGCTGCTGGGCGAGTACCGGGAGCTGAACCTGAGCTTCGCGCCGCGGATCACCAAGGCCAGCAGCGGCCGCGAGGCCATGGAGCTGCTGGAGGCCCGCAAGTTCGACCTGGTGATCACCATGTCGCGGCTGGGCGACCTTCAGGCCGCCGATCTGGCCGGCAAGGTCAAGGACCGCCAGCCCGATCTGCCCATCTACGTCCTGGTGCTCAACCCGCGCGAACTGCAGCACGTCATGGCGCAGTGCGAGGCCGGCGAGATCAACCGGGTGTTCCTCTGGAACGGCGACGTGCGGCTGCTGCTGGCGGGCATCAAGGTCTGGGAGGACCAGCGCAACCTGGCCCACGACACCCGCTATGGCGACGTGCGGGCCATCCTGCTCATCGAGGACTCGGTGCGCTTCTACTCGGTGTACCTGCCCATGCTCTACACCGAGCTGGTGAACCAGACCCAGAACCTCATGGAC
>JAASSM010000277.1 GCA_021767885.1 bacterium
CCCCGTCGACCCCGTGGAGGAGATCGCCATGCAGACCGTGGAACTCAAGGTCGAGGGCATGAACTGCAGCCACTGCACCGCCAGCGTGGAGCGGACGCTGCGCGAGCAGCCCGGCGTGCGCGAGGTGGAGGTCTCGCTCAACGATGGGACGGCGCGGGTCCTTGGCGATGCCCTGGACGCCGCCGCCCTCGCCGGTGCCGTCAGCACGCTGGGCTACGCGACCACGCCCGCCTGACCGCCGTGGCCCTGGACCGCCAGCGCCTGCGCGGGGCCCTGAAGTCGAGCATCCTCGGCCTGGGGGCCTTCTCGCACCTGCCACGCCGCACCCGCATCGCCGCGCTGGCGGTGATCCTCGCCGGCGGCTTCGCACTGGGAGTGCTGCTGTCGGTGGCGGAGGACCTGCTGGGCGCCAGCCCCGCCGTCCGGTTCTGGCTGCTGCTGGCCCTCGTCTTCCTGTTCTTCTTCGCGTACGACATCGCGCTGGCCTACGTCCTGCTCGAGCGCCGCGACCGGCAGGGCGAACTGGCCGCCGCCGCCCGCATCCAGCAGGCCCTGTTCCCCGCGCGACTGCCGGAGCACCCGGACTGGACCTGTGCCACCCACCACGTGGCTGCCGCCGGGGTGGGGGGCGACTACCACGACATCCTGCCGCTGCCGCAAGGCCGATGGCTCCTGGTGGTGGCCGACGTCTCCGGCAAGGGGGTGCCGGCCGCCATCCTCATGGCGAGCCTGCGCACGCGGCTGCGGACCCTCGCCGAGACCAGCAGCGAGCCCGCGGAACTGGTCAGGCGCCTGAATCACGGCATGACGGCGGACACCCGGCCGTCCGAGTTCGCCACCGTCTTCCTGGCCCTGGCCGATCCGGAGCGCGGGACGCTGGCCTGGGTGGACGCCGGCCACCAGCCCGGGCTGATCATCCGTGCCGACGGCTCGCTCACGCGCCTCGATGGGGAGGATCTGCCGGTGGGGATGTTCCCCGGCGCCACGTTCACCGCGCGCACCGAGACCATCGCGCCCGGAGACCGGTTGATCCTCTTCACCGATGGCGTGGTGGAGGCGGCCATTGCGCGCCGGGACCACGAGCTGTCGCCCGAGGAGGTGGCGGCCGCCGTCTCCGCGCATCCGGACGCCAGCGCGGCCGGGGCGGTGGCGGCGATCCGCGCGCTGGTGGACGGCGCGACTGGAGGCCGGCCCAGCGAGGACGACCTCACCATCCTGGCCGTCCGGTTCTGATCCTGACTGGCCGGTGCTCGCGGTCGGGGTCGCGGGCCACGCTCGCCGGCCTCAGCGCTCCTTCATGCTCAGCGAGATGCGGCCCCGGTCCCGGTCCACGTCCAGCACCGTGACCATGACCCGCTGGTGCACCTTGACCACCTCGGCGGGGTCGCGGACGAAGCGATCGGCGAGCTGGCTGATGTGCACCAGGCCGTCCTGGTGGACGCCCACGTCCACGAAGGCCCCGAAGCCGGTGACGTTGGTCACGATGCCCGGCAGGCGCATGCCCTTCTGCAGGTCCTCCAGCCCGTGGACGTCGGCGAAGGCGAAGGCCTCGAAGGCCTCGCGGGGGTCGCGTCCGGGCTTCAGCAGTTCCTGGCGGATGTCCTCGAGGGTGGGCAGGCCCACCTCCTGGTCCACGTAGCGGCGCAGCTCGATGCGCCCGACGGCCTCGGCGCTGCCCACGAGCTCGCCCACGGGCCGGCCCAGGTCCGCGGCCATGCGCTCGACCAGTGCGTATCGTTCCGGGTGGACGGCGCTGGCGTCCAGGGCATGGGCGGCCCCGCGGATCCGCAGGAAGCCCGCCGCCTGCTCGAAGGCCCGCGGGCCCAGCCGCGGCACCTCCAGCAGGGCGCGACGGCTGGCGAAGGGGCCGTGCTGCTCGCGGTGGCGGACGATGTTCTCGGCGAGTACCGGACCGAGGCCCGAGACGTGGCCGAGGAGCTGCTTGCTCGCCGTGTTCAGCTCCACGCCCACGGCGTTGACACAGCTGGCGACGGTGTCGTCCAGCGCCTGGCGCAGCAGCTTCTGGTCCACGTCATGCTGATACTGGCCCACGCCGATGGCCTTGGGGTCGAGCTTGACCAGCTCGGCCAGGGGGTCCTGCAGGCGGCGGCCGATGGAGACGGCGCCACGGACGGTGACGTCGTGGTCGGGGAACTCCTCGCGGGCGGCCTCGCTCGCGGAGTAGATGGAGGCGCCGGACTCGTTGACCATGATCACGGGGCAGGCCGGGGGCAGGTCCAGACCGCGCAGCCAGGCCTCGGTCTCGCGGCCGGCCGTGCCGTTGCCCACGGCGATGGCCTCGACGCGGTGACGACGGCAGAGGTCCTCGACGGTGCTGGCGGCCCCGGCCACGCGGTGCCCGCCGGTGTGGGGGTGGACGGTGTCGTGATGGCGGAGGGCTCCCTGTGGGCCGAGGACCACCAGCTTGCAGCCGGTGCGGAAGCCCGGATCGAGGGCGAGGACCGTCTTCTGGCCCAGCGGGGGGGCCAGGAGCAGCTCTCGCAGGTTGGCGGTGAAGACGGCGATGGCCTCCTGGTCGGCGCGCTGCTTGAGTTCCAGGCGCAGCTCGGTCTCCAGGGAGACCGAGAGCAGACGCTTCCAGGCGTCGGTGAGCGCCAGGGCCACCTGGCTGGAGGCGGGGCCGCGACCGCGCAGGAAGCGCCGCTCGAGCACGGTGTAGGCCGACTCCTCGGGCACGGTGATGCGCACCGACAGCACGTCCTCGGCCTCGCCCCGGCGCAGGGCGAGGATGCGGTGGCCGGCGGCACGGGCGGCGGGCTCGGAGAATGCGAACCAGTCGCGGAACTTCTGGGCGGCCGGGTCGTCCTGCTTGCCGCGGCGGACGGAGCTGGTGACCTGGCCACGCTCGCGAAGCAGGTCGCGCAGCCCGGCGCGGGCCTCGGCATCCTCGCTCATGCGCTCGGCCAGGATGTCGCGGGCGCCCGCCAGGGCCGCCTCCGCGTCGGGGACCTCGCGCTCCGGATCGACGAACGCGGCGGCGGCGCGCACGGGATCGGTGGCGCGGTCCTGGGCCCAGAGCTGGTCGGCCAGGGGCTCGAGACCACGCTCGCGGGCCATCACCGCCCGGGTCCTGCGCTTGGGCCGGTAGGGGAGGTAGACGTCCTCCAGGGCGGTGAGCGTGGCGGCCCCGCGAACGGCGGCGGCCAGGTCCGAGGTGAGCAGCTCGCGCTGCTCGAGGGAGGCCAGGATGGACCGGCGCCGCTGCTCGAGGGCCTGCAGCTCGGCCAGCCGGTCGCGCACGGCGGTGATCTGGACCTCGTCCAGGCTGCCGGTGCGCTCCTTGCGATAGCGGGCGATGAACGGGACGGTGGCGCCCTCGGCCAGCAGCGCGGCCACGGCGGCCACCTGGCGCGGGCCGAGTCCGAGGTCGTCAGCGGTGCGATCGGTGAGGTCGGCGGCCAGGGTGGCGGCCAGGTCGGGATCGGGGGTCATGGCATTCCTCGCGGCGGGGGTCCAGCGGATCCATCCTTCCGGGCGATGACGCGCGGACGGGCAATGATGGCGCCGGGGCGGCGTCCGGGCAAGCCATCGCCCCGCTTGGCGCGCGGCATGGCCCATGCTACGGTCGGGCGAGCCGTCCGTCCGCCCCCGAACCGGGATGCCGTCATGCTCGACACGCTGGACCTCGACCGCCGCATCGCCCGCGACATCTACCGGCCTCTGCGCGACGACCTCGAGATCCGTCTGGGCGAGCTCCAGCGCGAGGCCCAGGCGCTGGGCGTGCCGGTGATCATCGTGTTCCAGGGCTGGGGTGCCGCCGGCAAGGGGACCCAGATCAACCAGCTGATCCTGCCGCTGGATCCCCGTGGCTTCACCGTCACCACCACCAAGCAGCCCGGCGAGGAGGAGGCCATGCGCCCCTTCCTCTGGCGCTTCTGGCGCCGCACGCCGGCCCGTGGCCGCATGGCCATCTTCGACCGCAGCTGGTATGGCCGGGTCCTGAGCGAGCGCTTCACCGGCGACCTCGACCCGGCCGACGTGCCGCGGACGTTCGCCGACATCCGGAACTTCGAGCGCCAGCTGGCCGACGACGGCGCGGTGATCGTCAAGTTCTTCCTGCACATCTCGCGCAAGGAGCAGAAGAAGCGACAGAAGAAGCTGCTGGCCAGCGAGGCCACCGCCTGGCGAGTGACCCGCTACGACCGCCAGCAGAACCGGCACTACCACCGTTACCGGTCGCTGGTGGAGGAGATGCTCGCCGAGACCGACACCGACCATGCCCCGTGGACGGTGGTCGAGGCCACCGACCGGCGCTTCGCGGCGCTGAAGATCGGCGAGACGGTGGCCGCCGCCCTC
>JAASSM010000278.1 GCA_021767885.1 bacterium
CACCGGCTTGAGGTTCCGGCGGTGACGGCTCTTCGGGATGGGCGATTCCTCCACCGTGACCACGTTGGCCAGGGGGACCAGGCCGCCGTGGCGGCTGCCGACGAAGAGGTCGTCCAGGGCCTCGACCGAGCTGCGAGCCTCCACGGGCAGTCGCAGGTTGACGGGCACCGGCTCGGCGGCGTCCTCCACGTGGACCAGGCCCGCGTCGTGGCCGCCGAGGGCGATGGCGAGGGTCCGGGAGACCTGCTGCGCGCTGACGCCCGCGACGGCGGCCCGCTCCTTGTCCACCACGAAGCGATAGCGGGTCTGGTCGGCTTCCACCCACCAGTCCACGTCCACCACGCCGGGCGTGGTCTCGAAGACCTCCTTCACCTGGCGCGCCACCTCGATGCGGCCCTCGTGGTCGGGACCGTAGATCTCCGCCACCAGCGTCGAGAGCACCGGCGGACCGGGCGGGACCTCCACCACCTTGACCGCCGCGCCATGGCGGGCGGCGATCTCCTGGATGGGGCCGCGCACCCGCACGGCGATGGCGTGGCTCTGGTCGCTGCGCTTGTCCTTCTCCACCAGGTTGACCTGCAGGTCGGCCACGGTGGGGCCCTGGCGCAGCATGTAGTGGCGGACCAGGCCGTTGAAGTTGATGGGCGCGTTGGTGCCCGCGTAGAGCTGGTAGTCGGTGACCTCGGGCACCGTGGACAGGTAGTCGCCGATCTGCCGCGCCACCGCCGTGGTGTTCTCCAGCGTGGTGCCCTCGGGCATGTCGATGATCACCTGGAACTCGCTCTTGTTGTCGAAGGGCAGCATCTTCACCTCGACCGTGCGCGTGAAGAGCAGCACGGTGCTCGCGGCGGTGATCACGCCGATCACCGCCAGGGCGGCGATGCCGCGGCCCGGATGCTCCACCAGCGGCCGCATGATGCGGTCGTAGGTCTTGTAGATGCGGGTCTCCTGCAGGGGACGGCCGGCCTGTTCGCCACCCTCGCCACCGTCGCCGTCGGGGTCGCCCGGCTTGCCGGTGTGCGGCTTGATCACGCGCATGGCCAGCCAGGGGGCGATCATGAAGGCGACGAACAGGGAGAAGACCATGGCCAGCGAGGCGCCGATGGGCATGGGCGCCATGTAGGGGCCCATGAGGCCGCGGACGAAGGCCATGGGGAAGAGCGAGGCGATCACCGTCAGGGTGGCCAGGATGGTGGGGTTGCCGATCTCCTGGACCGCCTGCATGACGATCTTCACCGAGCGCCGGCCCTTCTCCTGGAAGTGCCGGTGGATGTTCTCCACCACGATGATGGTGTCGTCCACCACCAGTCCGGTGACCAGGATCAGCGCGAAGAGCGTCACGCGGTTCAGGGTGTAGCCGAACATGTAGTAGACGAACAGCGTGAGTGCGAAGGTGGTGGGGATGGAGACGAAGATGATCAGGGAGCCCCGCCAGCCCATGGCCAGGAAGACCACGATCATGGCCAGCAGGATGGCCTCGCCCAGGCTCTTGAGCAGGTGCTTGGCCTTCTCGTTGGCCGTCTCGCCGTAGTCGCGGGTGACGGTGACGTGGACGTCCTCGGGGATCAGGTGGCCCTGCAGGCGCTCCACCTTCTCGTGCACGGCGGCGGCGACGCGGGTGGCGTCGCTGCCCTTGCGCTTGGCCACCGACAGGGTCACCGCCGGGTACTCCGTGCCCACGGGCAGGACGGCCGGGTCGATGCCCACGTCCTCGGCCCGGGGGCCCACCCCGAAGAAGGCGTAGCTGTCGATCTCGGCGGGGCCGTCGGTCACCGTGGCGACGTCCATCAGGCGCACGGGCCGGCCCTGGTGCACGCCCACCACCAGGTTGCGGACGTCGTCGGCGTCGCGCAGGAAGGCGCTGGTCTCCACCGCGAACTCCTCGCCCGCCAGGGCGAAGGCGCCGGCGGGCAGGTCCTCGTTCTGGAGCTCCAGCGCCGGCAGGATCGACAGCGTGGTGATGCCCAGGGCGGCCATGCGCTGCGGGTCCAGCTCCACGCGCACCTTGCGCTCGCGGCCGCCGTGCAGCTCCACCACCGAGACGTCCTCGATGGCGGCCACCTCGGCCCGCAGCTCGCCGGCGATCTGGCGCAGGTCGTAGAGGTCGTACTCCTCGCTCCAGAGCGTGAGCGTCTGGATGGGGACGTCGTCGATGGAGCGCACCTTGATGATGGGCTGCATGATGCCCATGGGCGCGAGGTCCATGTTGCCCAGGATCTTGTTCCACAGCCGGGTGATGGCCTTCTCCATGTCGGTGCCCACGCGGTAGCGCGCGGTCACCATCCCGAAGTCCCGGTAGGAGGCGCTGTAGACGTACTCGACGTCCTCCACCTCCCAGACCTTCTGCTCGAGCGGCTGGGTGATGATGTTCTCGATCTGCTCGGGACTGGCGCCCGGCAGCATCACCATGACGTCGATCATGGGCACCACGATCTGCGGCTCTTCCTCGCGCGGCGTCAGCGCGATGGCGAACAGACCGATCAGCAGCATGGCCACCGCCAGCAACGGCGTGAGCTTGGAGCCCACGAAGGTGTGGGCCAGCCGCGTCATGGGCCCGGGGTTGGGCGGCAGGTCGGCGCCGCCGGGGGCCGGCTTGAAGTCCTCGCTCATGTCAGCTCACCACCTTGTCGCCCTCGACCAGGGGCAGGTCCGCGCGCAGCACCAGCTGCTCGCCGCCCTGCAGGCCGGAGATCACTTCCACCTCGTCGCCGATGGTCTGGCCGGTGCGGATCCAGCGCAGGTGGGCGGTGCCCGCCTCGTCCACGATCCACACGCCGGTCAGCTGCCCGCGCTCGTGCAGCGCCTCGCGGGGCACCAGCACCGCCTCGCGCGAGCCCACCGGCACCTCCACGCGGGCGAACATCCCGCTCTTCAGGCGGCCGGCCTCGTTGGGCAGGTAGGCCTCGAGATCGAAGGTGCGGCTCATGGGATTGGCCGCCGGCACGATGCGCGCGATGGGCACGGTGTAGGTGGCCTGCTCCAGCGAGGTGATCTTCACCTTCACCTGCTCGCCCACCGAGACCAGGTCCACGTCCTTCTCGCTCAGGCCGGCGCGCACCTTCATGGTGCCGGTCTGCTCGAGCATGAGCAGGGGCTGGCCGGGACTGGCCATGTCGCCGGGATCCACCAGGCGGCGGGTCACCTGACCGGGCGCGGGGGCCTCGATGCGCAGGTAGTCCAGCTGCACCTCCACCTCCGCGAGCGCGGCCTGGGCGCGGGCCAGACCGGCGGCGGCGCGGTCGCGGCCGGTGCGCACCTCGTCGAGCTGGGACTTGGACACGGAGTTCTCCTGGTACAGGCGCTGGAAGCGGGCGAGGTTGGTCTCGGCGTTCTCCAGCACGGCGCGGGCCTCGTCGATGGCGGCCTCGGCCTGGCGCCGGCGCGCCTGCATGTCGGTGTCGTCGATGCGCACGAGCACCTGCCCGGTCTGCACGCGCTCGCCCACCTTGACCAGCACCTCGCGGACGTGGCCCATCAGGCGCGTGGAGACCTCCATGGCGTTCTCGGCCTCGAGCTCGCCCGTGGCGGTGACGATGCGGGGGATGCCGGTGCGCACGGCGGTCACCAGATCCGCCCGGACCTCCTTGGGGTGGTAGGCGGCGGGCTCGTCGCCACCGCCGCAGCCGGCCATCGCGGCGAGCGCGGCCAGGATCAGCAGGGTCGGCATGGGGGCGCCGCCGCCGGGGCGGGCGCGGCGCGAGGGGGTCGGGTTGCTCACGGGTTCACTCCTTCGCCGTTGTCGCCGTTGTCGCCGAGGTGATCGAAGCCGCGACCGGCGGCGTGGGCCAGCCGGGCGAGGTGGACGCGGTGGTCGTGCCGGGCCTGGACCAGGTCGCCCTCGGCGCCGGTGGCCGCGGCCTGGACGTCCAGCAGGTCGACCATGGTGGCCAGCCCCTCGCGGTACTGGTTGGAGACGATGCGCAGCGAGGCGCGGGCGGCAGCCACCGCCTCGCGGGCCACGCGCACGCGCTCGAGGGAGGCGCGGGCGTCGCGCCACGCCTGCCGCGCCTCATGCTGGGCCTGGCGCAGCTCGAACCGGTAGCGATGCTCGGCGGCGCGTCGCTCGGCCCTGGCCTGGCGCAGCTCCGAGACGTTGTCCAGACCCTTGAAGATGTCCCACGTGGCGTAGACGCCCAGGTCCCAGGTCCTGGCGTCGTCGCCGAAGATGTCGTCGTGGCTGTAGAACGACCGCTGCAGCGAGAGGTTGACGTGCGGCAGCATGGCGCCGGCGGCCACGCCCACCATCTTGCCGGCGGCGATGGCCTCCTGGTCGCGGGCGCGCAGGTCATGACGCTCG
>JAASSM010000279.1 GCA_021767885.1 bacterium
AGGTCCAGGCGCAGCACCGCCACGTTCTGCGTGGTGCCAGCGAGGGTGGCGCCTGCGGGGTCGAGGTGCAGGTCGACGGTGCTGGCCACGAACGGACGGTGCTGCCGCTCGACCGTGGCCCAGTGGTGGCGTGCGCTCACCCCCGGCGCGGGGGTGGTGAAGCGGATCCGGCGCACCTCGTCCGGATCCGGGCGGCGGTGGCGGGCGAGGAAGTCCAGCAACGGCGGCCAGGCCACGCAGTCGGCGCCGGGGCCGTCGCCCAGATCCCACCAGTGGCCGGCGCCGGGCTGCTCGTGGAAGTCCACGTCGCGATGGAAGGCCGCCAGGTGCTCGCGCATGGTACGGGCCTCCTCCACCGAGACCACGTCATCGTCCGCGCCGTGGAGCACGTAGACGCCCAGGTCGGCCAGGTTGCGCGCGCTGGCGAGCGTGCGGCTGGGCAGGCTGGCGCGACCGATCATGGCGGCCAGCGGCGACGGGGGCGCCGCGTCGCGGTCCGGCCGGTAGGACCAGAAGCTGATCCAGCCGGCGCTCGGGGCGATGGCGGCGAAGCGGTCCGGGTGCAGCGTGCCCAGGTGCCAGGTGCCGTGGCCGCCCATGGAGTGACCGGTGAGGTAGGTGCGGTCCGGCGCGGTGCCCAGCTCGCGCTGGGCCAGGTCGAGGACCTCGAGGGCGTCGCGGCGGCCCCAGTCCTCCCAGTTGAAGCCGTAGGGCCGGCGATTGGTGGGGGCGACCACGTGGGCCCAGCGAAGCGGTGGATAGGAGCCGGACTGGTTGATGGCCTCCACGGCGGCGCCGTGCAGGGAGAGGACCAGGGCGGGGCGACTCGTGGCGCCAGGGCCCGGGTCCGGGCCCGGGCCGGCGCCCGGGGACGACCCCGCCGCCGGGGACGACCCCGCCGCCGGGGACGACCCCGCCGCCGGCAACCACCCGAAATACTGCACGCTCCCGTCGAGCGCGCTGCGGAAGGTGACCCGCCGGTTCTCGTGGGGCCGTTTCACCGCCAGGGGCAGGTCGCCGGCGTGCAGGAGGCGGCCGCCGCGCACCAGGCGCAGGTGCGCCACCAGCTCGCCGGCATCACCGGGTGCGGCCGGCGCCGGGCCGCGTAGCGAGAAGCCCGCCTTGTGCACGCTCCAGGGCATGAGCGGCGGCAGCGGCGTGGCCTGCGGCTCGCCGCCGGGCAGCGTGGCCACCAGCTCGGCGTCGACGACCACGTCGCCCGTGGCGTTCATCACCACCACGGCGGCCGGCGCGTCGGTGGCCTCGCCCACCACCAGGTCCGGCACGGTGGCATCGCGCAGGTTCAGGGTCAGTGGCGCCGGCGGTGCCACGAACCGGGCGCGCAGGCGGCCGAAGCGATTGCCGTGGAAGAGCAGCGTGGTCTCGCCCGCCCGCAGCCGCACCGGCAGCTGGACGAAGTCGAAGCGCGGCTGCCACGGCTGATACGCGTCGGTGGCCCCGTAGAGGTTGCCCTCGCGCCAGTGGCCGTCCATCCACAGGCGCCGGTAGCCCGACGCCTCGAGCAGCAGGGTGGTGTCGGCCGGGACGGTGACGGTGGCCAGGGCGTAGCCACGGGTCAGGCGCTCGTCCGTGATCCAGCCCCCCGCGCCGGCGGTGGCGCGGTGCCAGGCGGTGTCGTCGGGGGCGGGCGCGGTCCAGGTGCCGGCGGCGAGGGCGCGGGCGATGGGGTCGTCCTGCAGGGCGCGGCTGTCCGGGGCGGCGACCTCGTGGATCCGGACCTCGCCGATCGTCAGCGTGTCCGCGGCGGAGGTGGGCGCGGCGGCGTGCGCTGCGGTGGGCGCGGTGGCGTGCGCGGCGGCGGCGAGGCCGGCCAGCAGGGCGAGGAGGGTCCGGACGCGCAGGCGATCGCGGGGGCTGGTCCGATGGGCGGGCATGGATCCTCCGGGAGGCGGTCGACGGGCTCTCGAGGCCCCGGGCCGGGTGGCGCGGGGCGCACTGGCGCGAGCATAGGCGCGATGCGCGCCGGGGACAACGGCGGTCCGCCGGCGGATCCCCGCACCGCGCGCACCAGAGGTCATCATTCCTGGCGAAATCGTTGCACCGACCCCTGATGATTCCGTATCCTCAAGAATCGCCCGCTGCTTTCGGTTCCCGACCCGGAGGCCCCGACATGACCCGCTCGCCCGCTCGCTCCCGTGCATCCCGTACCGCGGCCCACCGGCTGCGACGACCGCTCCTCGCCCTCGGCGTGGTCCTGAGCGCCACGGTGGGGCTGACCGCCGCCCTCGCCGCCACGCCCGGCGCCGATCCCGCCGGCCCCGGCGCCGATCCCGCCGGTCGGCGACCCATCCTCCTGCGCGCCGGCCAGCCCGGCGTGGTCCACGGTGGTCCGGCCGACGCCGCGAGGGCCCGCGTGGACACCATCGCCGTCCTCGGCGGCCCCGACCGCTGGGACGGCCGCTTCGAGCTGCCCGGCGGCACGCCCAGCTGGCACGGCTGGACCCACCAGGACGCGAGCTTCGATCCCGCGATCCACTGGCAGGTGTCGGACCACCAGCCTCTGGCCGGCCAGTACTCGCTATGGTGCGGTACCGTGTTCGATGACGGCCCCGGCTACGGCAACAGCTGGATCCAGGGCGTCCGCTTCGCCCACGTGGTGACCGCGCCCGGCGCCGAGGTGGCCGTGCGCTGGACCGGACAGATGCGCACCGACACCGAGCCGGCCTACGACTTCGTCCACCTGCAGGTCAACCGCGCCGGCACCTGGGAGACCCTCGGCTCGTTCGACGGTCAGCAGACCGTGGCCATCGACCAGACCGTCACCCTCGCCGCCGACGAGCTGGCCGGCGAGGCCGGCGACCAGGTGCAGCTGCGCGTCCGTTTCGAGAGCGACGGTGCCTGGTCCGACGAGGACGGCCTCTGGCCCACCGCCGGCGCCTGCTGGCTGGACGACCTCGCCGTCCGCATCGACGACGTCCTGGTCAGCACCACGGACTTCGAGGACCAGGAGTTCGGCGACTGGCCGCCCGTCCAGCCCATGGGCGTGGGCGACTTCGCCGCGCTGTACCAGAACCTGCAGGACGTGGACCCCTGCCAGACGAACGTCTCCACCCAGGTGGCCTTCATCGATGACGGCGTGGTGGTCCCCGGCACTGGCGGCAGCGAGTGCATCACCTGGTGCTACGGCCCCGGCGGCTACATCGTCAACAACACCGGCGGCCTGCTCGGTCCGGACTACCACCTGTTCAACCGCGTGGAGAGCCCGGTGCTGGTGTGGCCGGCCGGTCTGGAGGGCGCCCGCCTCGCCTTCGACGCCTACCGCCACGAGGACCTGGCCTTCCCCGGTTCGCCCGGCATCTTCTACACCTGGGGCGTCCGCTCCACCGCCGATCCGGTGGCCGAGCCCCTCGCCGAGCAGGTCTATCGCGACCGGTCGTTCGTCCACTACGGCGGGCCGGGCTACTACCGCCACGACGAGCCGGTGGGCGACCTGCTGGTCCCCGGCGCCACCGAGGTGCAGGTCTGCCTGGAGGTCCAGGAACTGGGCTGGTTCTGGGGCTTCGACGGTACCGACGGCACGCCCGCGCCCTACTTCGACAACGTGGCGGTGAAGGCCTGGCGATACGGTGGCCCGCAGATGAGCGCGCGGGCCATCGACCTGGCCAACGACGGCTTCCCCGCCCAGGGCCACCTGGACCTGGACGATCTGGCCAGCAACTCCGTGCGCTTCGACATGGCGCAGACCATCGCCTACCAGGACGACGCGCGGAACGATCCCGGCGATTCCATCACCGTGACCGTGGCCGTGCAGCGCGCGGGCGCGGAGTTGATCCGCGAGCCGCGCATGATGGTACGCATGCAGGCCAATCCGGTGTTCGACGCCGTGCGGGTGCTGCCGCCGAACTTCACGCAGGCCGGAGCCATGATCACCGGATACGTGGAGGGCGACACGGTGCGGGTGGCCTCGGGCGCCGTGGTGGAGGACCGCTGGGCCTTCGATCTGCCCGACACGGGCTTCTTCTACCCCGGCGACGTGATCCGCTTCCTGTTCGAGGCCGGCGACATCCTCGCGGCCGACGATCAGTGGTCCACCCTGCCCGCCGACACCACCGGCTTCTCCGACCTGGGCAACGGCATCCGCTGGGACCCCCGGTTCACGGTGCGCGCCCTGCCCACGGTGCACTCCGTGCAAGGCGGCCAGCCCGACCTGCTGGTCTGGAACGACGCCGGCTCCACCCGCGCGCAGGCCTCCCGCTGGTGGTTCGCCCTGGCCAACCTGGGCTACCTGCCCGGCCGCGATTACGACCTCTTCACCACCCGCAGCCC
>JAASSM010000280.1 GCA_021767885.1 bacterium
AGGGCCAGCCGGCCACGGCCTCGCTCACGATGGCCGCGGCGCGGTCCACGTCCTCCGCGGTGGTGCGCCGGCCCACCGAGAAGCGGACGGTGCCCATGGCCTGGTCCACGGGCACCTGCATGGCCGCCAGGACGCTGGAGAGGTTCACGCCGTCGGCGTGGCAGGCCGCGCCGGGGGAGGCGGCCACCTGGTCGCCGATGGACGCCAGCAGCCGGGCGGCGTCCACGCCGCCGAAGCAGACGCTCAGCGTACCGGGCAGTCCCCGGTCCAGGTCGCCGTTGACGCGCAGCTCGCCCAGCCGGGCGGTCAGGCCGCGCAGGAGGCGGTCGCGGAGCTGGCGGGCATGCGCCATGTCCTGCTCCAGGCGCCCGGCGGCCAGCCGCGCCGCCTCGCCCAGGCCCACGATGGCCAGGACATTCTCCGTGCCGGCCCGGCGGCCCGACTCGTGCCCCGCCCCGTGGATCAGCGGCGCCGGCTCGCGGCCGGGGCGCAGGTAGAGTGCGCCCACGCCCTTGGGTCCGTAGAGCTTGTGCCCGGCGATGGTCAGCAGGTCGCAGCCCAGGGTGTCCACGTCCACGGGGATCTTGCCCACCGACTGGGCGGCGTCCGTATGCCGCCACGCGCCGTGATCCCGGCAGACGGCGGCGATGTCTTCCAGGGGCTGGATGGTGCCCACCTCGTTGCTGGCGTGCATCACGCTGACCAGGACCGTGTCCGGCCGCAGGGCCGCGGCCACCGCGGCGGGGTCCACGCGTCCCACGGCGTCCACCGGCAGCACGGTCAGCTCCCAGCCGCGGCGGGCGAGCACGCGGCAGGGCTCGAGCACCGCCGGGTGCTCCACCGCCGTGGTGATCAGGTGGCGGCCCTGGTCGGCCCGGCGCCCAGCCACGCCGAGGATGGCCTGGTTGTCGGCCTCCGAGCCGCCGCTGGTGAAGACCACCGTCTCGGGCGCCGCGCCGATCAGCGCCGCGACCTGCTCGCGGGCCGTCTCCACGGCCCGTCGTGCCCGCCGGCCCGGCGCATGGCTGCTGGAGGGATTGCCGAACTCCCCGTGCAGGTAGGGCAGCATGGCGTCGGCCACGGCCGGGTCGATGGGGGTGGTGGCATTGTGGTCGAGGTAGATGGGCTCCGGACTCATGGCGTCTCCTGGTCGGGGGCTCGCGGCGGTCTGCCCGCAATCTAGCACGGCGGCCGGTCCCGCGCGCGCACCATGCACGATCAGGGTTG
This sequence comes from bacterium, assembly GCA_021767885.1. The sequence goes on from JAASSM010000280.1 coordinate 1,228, forward strand.
CCAGGAACGCCCGCCGCGGCCATTCTTGGCCGTCATGTCGACCCGTCACTGGAAACGCGCGCTCGTCTTCCTCGAGCGCCTGCGGCGGGAGATCGCCTACGACGACTGCATGGGGATGGCGGCGCAGATCGCCTACTACATGATGCTGTCGGTGATCCCCTTCCTCATCTTCGTGCTCTCGATCATGAGCCGTCTGGCCATGGGCGAGGCGCTCGAGCCGCTGCTGCTCGAGACCCTGCGCGAGCAGATGCCGCCGGAGGCGGCCAACTACATCACCGACATCGTCCTGCGCGTGCTGCCCACCCGCAGCAGCGAGACCACGCTGGTCTCCTTCGCGGTGGCACTGTGGGGATCGAGCATGGCCGTCGGCGCGCTGATCACCACCATCAACCGCGCCTACAACCTGCGGCCGCGCCGGAACATCGTCACCCAGAAGGCCCTGGCGCTGGTGCTGGTCCTGGCCCTCTCGGGCATCCTGCTGCTGGCCATGTTCATCCTGCTGGTGGGCCCGCAGGTGACGCAGCAGTCGCTGGAGGGGCTGGGGCTGTCGGGCGACGCGGGCTCGTTCTGGACCTCGCTGCGCCTGCCGCTGGCCTCCTTGCTGGCGTTCATCGCCCTGGCCATCCTCTACTTCTACGCGCCGGAGGCGCGCCAGCGGTTCGTCCACATCCTGCCCGGCAGCATCACCGCCACCGTGCTGTGGCTGACGGCGTCCTCGGCGTTCCGGCTCTTCGTGAGCAACTTCGGCAACTACAACGCCACCTACGGCTCGCTGGCCGCGGTGGTGATCCTCCTCGCCTACTTCTGGCTCACCGGCTTCATCTTCCTGCTCGGGGCGGAGATCAATGCCCTGATGAAGCGCCTGGAGATCGAGGACGGGCGCAGCCTCTTCCGTCCGCTGCGATGAGAACGTGATCTCGGCATCATCATAACGCAAATAGATGACGTGACTTGAATTCCCCGTCACGGCTTGGTATTCTTGATCCTTGCCGGTCCCTCCGTGAACGACCGTGCACGCGGCCGCTCGTGGCGAGTCGTGCCGCCCCACCCGAGGGCGGGTGCGTGCCGGGGAAGGATGATGTCATGGGTCGCTCCTGCCGGATCACCGTCGCCGTCTGCGTGCTGCTGCTGCTGCTGCCCGCCATGGCCGGGGCCGCCCGGATCGATCCGGAACTCAAGAAGCTCCTGGACGCCAAGCGCCAGGAGACCATCCCGGTGCTCATGGTCTTCCCCGAGCCGCCGGACCTCGACGAGATCACCGTCCAGCTCGACGACGCCACCCCCTCCAAGCGGCGCAAGTCGGTGATCGCCGCGCTCAAGCGCAAGGTCCGCAAGGCCCAGACCGAGGCCTGGGAGATCCTCTCCGATCCCGGTCAGTACGGCGAGCTCGTGTCCGCCGACATGCTCTACCTCGCCAACGCCATCGCCCTGGAGGGCGACCGGGAGATCATCCTGGCGCTGGCCGAGACCAAGAGCGCGCCCCTGTCCGACGCCATCCTCTTCCATGACGCGCCCCTCGAGCTGCTCCTGGGCACGGGCGCGCCGCCGGCGTACGGCGTCAAGACCGCCGCCCAGGACACCGCCTGGGGCCTGCGCCACATCGGGGCGGACCGCGTCTGGAACGAGTTCGGCTTCACCGGCGAGGGCGTGATCATCGGCCACGTGGACACCGGCGTGGACGCCGAGCACCCGGACCTGAAGCAGCGGCTGTGGATCAATCCGCAGGAGATCCCCGGCAACGGCCTGGACGACGACGGCAACGGCCTGGTGGACGACGTCCGCGGCTGGGACTTCGGCGACGCCGACGCCGATCCCCGGGACGATGGCGCCGTCGCCGGGCACGGGACCCACACCGCCGGGATCCTGGTGGGCGACGGCAGCGGCGGCCTGCAGACCGGGGTGGCGCCAGGCGCGCGCCTGGTGTCGGCCAAGGTCTTCACCGGCGAGGGCACCAGCAGCCTCGGCCGCATCTGGGCCGCCCAGCAGTACTGCGTGGAGCAGGGGGCCCGCGTGATCTCCATGTCCCTGGGCGTCAAGGGCGACGTGCCGGCGGCCTTCCTGCGAAACGACCGCTTCGCCGCCGAGGCCCTGCGCGCCGCCGGGGTGCTGCTCGTCAGCAGCGCGGGGAACTACCACGGGGAGTTCGCGCCCCCGCTGGAGATCGGCATGACCGCCCGCATCCCGTCGCCGTGGAACCCCTTGCCCGTGCCCGCGGCCAGCACCGGCGGCGTGGTGGCCGTGGGCGGGACCGCCCACCGCAGCGACCAGCCCTGGTCCCAGTCCAGCCGGGGGCCGGTGACCTGGGGTCACGTGGAGCCCTGGCTCGACTGGCCGTTCGAGCCCGGGCCGGGCCTGATCAAGCCGGACCTCACCGCGCCCGCCCAGGGCGTCCAGTCCACGCTGCCGCAGGGCGCCTACAGCGGCGAGACCTGGTCCGGCACCTCCATGGCCTGCCCCCACGTGGCGGGCGTCGCCGCCCTGATGCTCCAGAAGAACCCCACGCTCTCGCCGGCCGGGCTGGACAGCCTGCTGCAGCGATCGGCCATCGATCTCGGCGCGCCGGGCAAGGATCCCGTCTACGGCTCCGGCCGCGTGGACGCCCACGCCGCCGTGGCGGCCGTGCCCCTGGACCTCATGCCCAACCTGGCCGAGGTGACCCTCGCCTTCGATCCCGCGGGCAACCAGATCCTCGACCCCGGCGAGCGCGTGGACGTGGTGGTCAAGGTGCGCAACGTGGGACAGGTGGCGGCCACCGACGTGATCGGTCGTCTGCAGCTGCAGCCGGGTCCGCACGTGGTGGCCGACGCGTTCACCACCCGCCTGGGCGACATCCCGGCCGGGGCCACGGCCGACAGCGCCGAGCAGCCGTTCCGCCTGCTGGTCTCGCCCACCGCCCCGCAGGGCGCACCGCTGTCGCTGACGGTCACCCTCTCCACCGCCGAGGGCTTCGAGCGCAGCTTCGACCTGCAGGCCCAGGTGGGGCTGCCCGCCTGGCGCACCCTGGATGCCGGCGAGGTCTACCTCACCGTGACCTCCCACGGCAGCCTGGGCTACCTC
>JAASSM010000281.1 GCA_021767885.1 bacterium
ACCTGGTGAGGGAGTGGCGGGGTGAGGGTGCGCCGGATGGTGCGGCCGAGCCGGCGAGAATGGGAACGGCCGTCATCGACCCGCCGCCCCCGCACCGGAGTGGAATTCCCGCACTGGAGGCTTATCTTTGACGGGCCATTGCCGCGGCCACCATCGACACGCCGCGCCGATCCGAGTCACACTGGATGGCTGCCTGGGCCGCACGGGCCCTGCGACGGCCTGGAGGACGGAATGACGCCGAGCAAGAAGGATTTCCTGCGGATCAACGATTTCTCGCTCGAGGAGCTGCGCGCGATCCTGGACCTGGCCCGGGAGCAGAAGCCGCTGGCGCAGAAGCACGAGCTGCCGCCCTCGCACCCCGGCCGTCAGCTGGCGTGCGTCTTCGCCAAGCCGAGCCTGCGGACCCGCGTCAGCTTCGAGGTCGCCATCCGGCAGCTCGGCGGAAACTCCCTGTTCATCACCGACAAGGAGATCGGGATGGGCACGCGGGAGTCGGTCAAGGACGTGGCCAGGGTCCTCAGCCGCTTCGTGGACGGCATCATGATCCGCTGGTTCGATCAGGGCGAGGTGGACGAGCTGGCGGAGCACGCCACCGTCCCGGTGATCAACGGCCTGACCGATCTGCTGCATCCCTGCCAGGTCATGGCGGACATCATGACCGTCGAGGAGCACCTCGGCACCATCGAGAACAAGAACGTGGTCATGGTGGGCGACGGGAACAACCTGGCCAACAGCTGGCTCAACGCCGCGTGCGTGTTCCCCTTCAACTTCACCCTCGCCTGCCCCGAGGGCTACGAGCCGGACCAGGAGATCCTGGACGCGGCCGACCGGGCCGGCGCCAGCTTCCAGATCCTGCACGACCCCATCGCCGCCGTCGAGGGCGCGCACGTGATCTACAGCGACGCCTTCTACAGCATGGGGCAGGAGGAGGAGGCCGCCCGCCGGCGCCGCGACTTCGCGCCCTTCCGTCTGACCACCGAGCTGCTGGCCGGCGCGGACGCCGGACACATCGTCCTGCACTGCCTGCCTGCGCACCGGGGCGAGGAGATCACCGACGAGGTGATGGACGGCCCGCACAGCGTGGTCTACGATGAGGCCGAGAACCGGATGCACGCCCAGCGCGCCATCCTGGCCCACTTCCTGAAGTAGGAGACGCCCTGCGTCCGACGGCAAGGCAGCACCGGCGGCACCTGGCGAGCGGGGCCTGGCTTCTGAGCCTGGCCCTGCTCGCCGCTTGCGCCCAGCCGCTGCCGCCGCCCGGTGGGCCGGTGGACGAGACGCCCCCGCACCTGGCGGCCGTCACCCCCGACAGCGGCAGCACCGGCCACGGCGCCGTCGACCGGATCCGGTTCGCGTTCAGCGAGAAGATGGACCGGACCGACGCCTTCCGCTGGCTGGCCGTCTTCCCCGACCGCAAGATCCGCAGCACCGGCTGGAGCGGGGCCCGCACCGCCACCGTGGAGTTCGAGGAACCCCTGCCGGCGGACACGGTGGTGGTCCTGGAGGTCAAGCCCGGGATGAAGGACTCCCACGGCGTCCCCCAGCCGCGCGGGCGCATCCTGGTGTTCGCCACGGGCGACAGCATCCCCGACGGGTCCATCGGCGGCGGCGTGATCCTCGAGGACCAGCCGCTGGGCGGTGCGGTGGTGGAGCTGCTCCCGGCCGGACCGGACTCGGTCCGTCTGCTCCAGCGCCCGGTCCTGCGCCGGACGGTGGCCGACAGCGGCGGCATCTGGAAGCTGCGCTGGCTGCCGGCCTCCGGCGAGGCCTGGCTCCTGCGGGCCTACGACGACCGCAACGCCGACCGGCGCCCCGGCGAGAGCGAGGCCCAGCGGGTGTTCCCCGACACGCTGCGGCTGCAGGCGGAGCAGCGGGCACGCGACGTCGGGCTGCTGACGCTCTACCGACCCGACACCCCCGGCACGCTGGAGGGTGAGCTGGTCGGGCCGCCTCCGCGACCGGGGCCGGTCTTCGCCTTCCCGCTGACCATCGCCGAGGAGGACACCGGCTACGTGCCCGCACCGGATCCTGCCACCGCACCGCCCGCCCAGGCCGTGCCCGACACCGGCCGCTTCACGCTCGCCGGCGCGGGGCCGGGCCTGGTCCGGGCCGTGTTCTTCGTGGACCGGGACGGGGACAGCCTCTTCACCGCCGTGGGCGACACCGCCGACACCATGTGGACCCTCGAGCCCTGGGCCCTGGTGGACAGCGTCCGCGTGGAGCCCGGCCTGGCCACCGAGATCCCGGCGCCCGTCTGGCCGGACACCCTCACGCCCTGGCCGGCGCCCGACCGGCCCGACACCGCCGCCGCCGAACCCGACACCGCCAGCGCGGCGCTCGCCGACACCTCGGCCGCAGCCGCGCCGGACACCGCGACCTCGGTGCCTCCGGACACCACCGTGGCGCCCCCGCTGCAGACGCCGCCCCACCGGGAGGAGCCATGACCCTGCCCTTCGTGAAGATGCACGGCGCCGGCAACGACTTCGTCATGATCGATGCCCGCGACCTCGGTGGCGAGCCGGCGCTGGACCGTGCGCGCATCGCCGCGCTGTGCCATCGGCGGACCGGCGTCGGTGGCGATGGCCTGATCCTGGTGGGGTGCGAGCCGGACGGCGCGGTGCGCATGACCTACTTCAACGCCGACGGCGGCGAGGCCGAGATGTGTGGCAACGGCGCGCGCTGCACGGTGGCGTTCGCCCACGCCCGCGGCCTGATGGGCGAGCGGGGCATCCTGGCCACCGCCGCCGGCCCGCTGGAGGCCCGCGTGCACGGCCCGACGGACATCGAGGTGGCCCTGCCGCCGTTCCGCGACCTGGCCACCGACCTCGCCCTGGACGGCGCGCCCGCCGGACAGGCGCTCCACCACTGCAACACGGGGGTTCCTCACCTCGTGATCCCGGTGGACGACATCGACGCCGTCGACCCCGCCACGGCCGGCCCGCCCCTGCGCCATCACGCGCGCTTCGCCCCGGCCGGGGTCAACGTCAACTGGGTGGCGCCGGGCGCTCCCGGCGCGCCGTGGCGCCTGCGCACGTACGAGCGCGGGGTGGAGGCCGAGACCCTGGCCTGTGGCACGGGCGCCTCCGCCACGGCCGCCGTCCTGGTGCGCCTCGGGCGCGCGGCCTCGCCGGTGGCCATCCAGACGCGGGGCGGCGATCTTCTGCACATCGACGTGGACCTGGACCACCGACGGCTGAGCCTGCGCGGGCCCGCCCTGGTGGCCTTCGAGGGAGAGGTGAGGAGCGATGACTGAGCGGTACCGCATGCGCGAGGGGATCTACACCGCCCTGGTGACGCCCTTCGCGGCCGATGGCGCGCTGGACCGGCCGGCCTGGGAGGCCCTGGTCCAGCGGCAGGTGGAGGCCGGCGTGGCCGGCGTCGTGCCCGCCGGCTGCACGGGCGAGGCCGCGGTGCTCGACCGCGCCGAACGCGAGTACCTGGTCCGCAGCGCGGTGGAGATCTGCCAGGGCCGCTGCCTCGTGGTCGCTGGCAGCGGCAGCAACAGCACCGAGACCAGCGTGCAGATGACGCGAGACGTGGCGGACTGGGGTGCCGACGTGGCCATGCTCATCACGCCCTATTACAACAAGCCACAGCAGCACGGCCTGGTGGCCCACTACCGCCGGGTCGCCCGGGCGGTGGACATCCCGCTGATGCTCTACAACGTGCCCGGCCGCACCGCCTGCAACCTGCTGCCGGACACGGCCACCGAGCTGGCCGGCGAGGCCAACATCGTGGCCCTGAAGGAGGCCAGCGGCAACCTGGACCAGATCGAGCGCGCCATCGCGGTGACCGGCCTGCAGGTCTACTCGGGCGACGATGGCCTGAACTTCCAGATCTTCGGCCTCGGCGCCAGCGGCGCCGTCAGCGTGGTGAGCAACCTGGTGCCCGGCGCCATGGTCCGCTTCTGGGAGGCCTGGCGGGCCGGCGACGTGGCCACCGCCTGGAAGCTCAGCCGGCTGCTCGATCCCACCGGCCGCGCCTGCTTCGTGGAGACCAGCCCGGCGCCGGTCAAGGAGCTGCTCAGCCTGGCCGGGCTCTGCCGACGCGAACCTCGGCTGCCGGTGGCCCCGGTCACCGAGGATAGCGTCAAGTACCTGGTGCAGTTCTACGAGTCCACGCTGGCCGACCTCATGGCCCGTGATGCCGAGGTGAGGGGATGATCCCGGTCACCGTCCATGGCGCCGCCGGACGCATGGGTCGTCTCGTGGCCGAGCTGGTGGAGGCGGCCGAGGATTGCCGCCTGGCCGGCCTGGTGGACGCCCCCG
>JAASSM010000282.1 GCA_021767885.1 bacterium
CAGGCCTCCTTGCGTCGTGTGTGGTAGCCGAATCAAGGAGCCGAGCATGTCCACATTTTTTGCCTGCGTCTATGCGAATCCCGGAAGAACCCGCTGAGGTCCACCAGCGGTGTACCTGGGCGAAAAATTGACGAAAAAGTCATCCCGGTTCCGTGATCTAGCCGGTCCACAGCGCGCGGCGCCCGGCGCGCCCTTACCCGCTGCACTCCAGCCCCCTGCACTCCAGCCCCTGCGCTCCAGCGTGCCACATTCCAGCCCGCCACACTCCAGCGCCCCGCACTCTAGCCCGCCACGCTCCGCCCGCCGCACCGCTGACGGCTGCGCTGCGGCATCCTCGCCCACGGGTTCGCGCCCGCCTGCTGCCCGGCCTGCGGCCATGACGTCCTGATCCCGCTCCCACCGCAGACGCAGCCCCAGAAACGGGCGGGCTCGCCACGGTCCACCTCGATCCGGTATATTGATCCGCAGTGTTCGATATTGGTCTCAGGAGGGAGAATATCATGATCCGTATCGTCACCATCGTCCTGGTCACGCTGATCGCGGGTGCCGCCGTCGCGCAGGATTGCCAGATGATCATGCTCTTCGAGAGCGGAGGCGAACTCGTCGACCAGATCGTCGCCGGCGCCGGCCCGTTGACGGGGCACCTGGTGCTGTACTCCGACGTCGACGAGGTCTCGGCCTTCGGGGCGAGCCTCGAGATCACCCCGCCGGGGTCGCTCTTCGTGCTCGCGATGAGCGGGCCCAACGGCTTCATCAACTACGGGGACATGGATGATCTCCTGGTCGGATATGGCACGCCGGTGCCCACCTCCGATCCGACGATCCTGTGCTCCTTCGATCTCCAGGTGACTTCCAGCGCGCACGTCGTGATCTGCGTCGACGACGTGGAGATCAGCGCGGGTGGGATCGCGTACCCGTGCGAGGGCGGGTGTTCGGAGATCAACCCGCCGGTGGCCGTCGAGGCGTGGACGTTCAGTACGGTGAAGGGCGTGTTCGGGGGGTAGCCGTTCGCGACTGTCGACGGTCGGAAACATGGTCTCGGGGCCTACGCCCCGGAAGGTCCTGGGCGTGCCGAAGTCCCTCGATGTGGAGGAACGGCTGGCGACCGACGCGAAGCTGCGTGCGGCGGTGACCGCGTCGGCCGGTCCTACTTCAACAACAGCATCGAGCCCGTGGCCTCCTCGGCCCCCGTGGTTACCCGATAGACGTACGTCCCGGCGGCGAGAGCCCGCCCACGGGCGTCACGGCCGTCCCAGCGGCGATGGTGCCGCCCGGCCGCGAATCGCTCCCCGGCCGCCAGCTCCCGCACCAGCCGGCCCGAGAGGCTGTAGATCCGCAGGCCGACCGCGGCCGGCCGCTGCAGGTCGAAGGCGATGACGGTGTTCGGGTTGAACGGGTTGGGGTGGTTGCCCAGCAGGCGCAGCAGGGGGGCGTTGGCGGTCGCCGCGGGCACGCCGGTGGCACCGCAGCCCAGGCCGTAGGCGCCGACCAGCTCTCCGCAGGGGCTGTTCCCGGGCAGGCACGGCGACCCGGAGGACAGCGCCCAGGCCGCGTCGCCGGAGGGTGGGCAGAAGTCCGGGTCGAGGCTGAAGTTGCCGTCGATCTCCGCCTGGTCGGCCAGGCAGCCGGTCCAGTCGCCGCCGACATTGCCGTACACGTCCGAGCATGCCAGGCTTGCCGAGCCCCCGGACGCGCAGGCCACCGCGCCGCCGCCGGCGTTGAACGCGATGATCGAGCGCTCGACCGTGGCCACGGCGTCGCCGGTGCAGTACAGGCCGCCACCCTGGCTGGACGCCGTGTTGTTCACCATGGTGCAGCCCGTGAAAACGGGGGTGGCGTCGTTCCAGCAGGCGGCCGCCCCACCGCGGGTGGCCGCGTTGCCGACGAAGAGGCAATCGGTGATCACGACCGCATCGCCCCGCAGGTCCAGGCCGGCGCCGTTGCCGGCGCTGTTCTCCGCGAACACGCATTCCGTGATGCGGATGTCCTGCCCGCTGCACGAGATGCTGGCGCCGTTGATGGCATGATTGGCGACGAAGGTGCAGCGCACGATCTCAGCGACCGGGCAGGACAGCCAGATGGCGCCGCCGTCGTCCAGCGGGGCGTCGTTGTTCTCGAACAGGCAGTCCGCGATCAGGATGGAGGAGTCCCCGGATACCTGCAGCGCGCCGCCGATGCCCGAGGTCGTGCGGTTCGCCACGAACGTGCAGCCGCGGATCTCGATGCCATGGCAGGAGAAGAACCTCGCCGCGGCCCCGTTGTAGTAGAGGCCGCCGGTCACGACCAGGTCGACCAGGGCGATGTCGCTCTGCAGACTCGCCTCGAAGATGGAATCGGCGCCTCCGGCGTCTATGGTCGCCATGCTGGCCGGATCCTCGGAGCGGATGGTCAGACCGGAACCCAGGACCAGGTTCCTCTCGTGGTAGGCGCCCGGTGCCAGCTCGATGACGTCCCCCGCGGTCGCCGAATCGACGGCCGCGGCGACGGTCGCAGCCTCGGTGGGCACGTGCCAGACGCGGGCGTCTGCCGGCCCGGCAACGCCGATCAGAAAGCACGTCCCTGCCAGGACGGCGGTTCGGAGCCTGGACATGAGGCCCTCCTGGTGGGGTATGCGAAACGGGGCGGGCCTGATCATAGCACGAATCGCCAGAAAGGAGTCGACGGCCCGGCCTCACCGAGGGCCACGGCGAAGCCTGCGTCCTGCGCGCCCTGCCGGCCGGGACGTCCAGGATTTCGCGTCGCCCCCAGGAACTAGTAAACAGGAGCGCCTCCTGGTAGACTGACGGGAACAGCCTCTGGACCCGTGAGCCCGGGGCCGCCGGTCCATCGCCCAGCCGACGGGAGCCCACCATGCGCCCTCTGCCCACCGCCGGATCGCTCGCCGCCCTGACCGTGATGGCCGCGGCCCTCCTGTTCTGCTTCGCCGCATCCGCCACCGCCTCCACCGCCACCATCGCCTGGCGCGTGGAGATCGACGGCCGCGTGAATATCCCGGTGGCCCTCGGCCCGGACGGCGAGATCGCCGTCCAGGGCTTCGAGCTGGTGGTCATCGAGCCCGACGGTTCGGTGCGCTGGCGTCAGGACATGGCCCTGCCGCTGGACAACCGCATGTGCTCCATCGACCAGGCCGGTCGCATCTTCGCGGCCACGGGCAACGACCTGCGCGCCTTCGCGCCCGACGGCACCTTGCTGTGGACCGCCCTCGAGAACGACGACGGCTTCCGCCCCTACGCCGGACCCAGCGTGGGCCCGGACGGGAACATCTACGTGCTCGACGTCACGCCCCTGGCCCTTGGTGGCCGCGGCTTCGTCTCCCTGACGCCCGACGGCGACGTCCGCTGGGATCACCCGCACGAGTACTGGGCCCTGGCCGAGCTGGGCGCCGCCACCCGCCGCGAGATCGCCTTCACCGATGGCCTGGCCCTGGTCAGTTCCCCGGGGATGCCCTGCGAGGGCAGTTGCCTCGCCTCCGGCGTGATGGCCTTCACCCCGGACGGGGAGGTGGCCTGGTCCGTGGAGACCAATACGCCCCACTGGCTCTCGCCCGCGGTGCCCGGCAAGGTCTTCCTGGCGCGCGACCTGCAAGCCTTCGACATCCTCGACACCGCAGACGGCAGCGTCACCCCGATCCCGCTCTCCCCGCAGCCCATCTACACCTTCAAGCGCGTGGCCGTGGGGCCCGACGGCACCGGCTACGTGGGCACCACGCCCAGCTCCGCGGGCATCCGGCGCCTCGATCCCTCGGGCACGTCGTCCGTCCTCGCCGGCGACCTCGGCGTGCCCGGCGTGCCGGCCGTCAGCCCCGACGGCTCGCTGCTGGTGGTTCCCACGGCGGAGTCGTTCCTGCCCTCGCTCAACACCCTGACCGGCCTCGACCCGCAGACCGGCACGGTGCGCTGGACGGTGCCCATGCCGCCGGGCGAGGACGGCCAGTTCCCCGTGGCCATCGGCATGCCGCGCTTCTCGGCCGACGGGCGGATGGTCTACCTGACCGCCGCGACCGTCGACCGGTCCTGGGTCTACGCCTTCGAGCTGCAGAGCCCCACGGGCGTCGGCGACCAGGTCATCGGCGACCTCGCCGCCCTGGATCTGCGGGTGGTGACCAGCACCGGGTCCGCGGGCGCCGGCTTCCGGTTCGACCTGCCCGCGGCGGTGCCGGTGACCCTGGAGGTCTTCGACCTGCGCGGCCGCCGGGTGGCCACCGTGATCGACGGCGAGACGCTCGCCGCCGGCCAGACCACCCGCTCGTGGACACCGCGCCGCCTGG
>JAASSM010000283.1 GCA_021767885.1 bacterium
GAACCTCGGGACCTTGAAGCGGTAGCCCCCTTCCGCGGCGTTGGCCATCACCGACCTCCAGGCCGCGACCACCGGCACCGAGGCCAGCGCCCGATCCATCTGCCCGGCCTCGGCGGACGCGCGCACCGTCGCGGCGCTGAAGACCCCGTCCTGCCAGGCCTGCTCCATGGTCTCGCGCGTGCCCTCGGCCGCGAGGGCGATGGCGCGGGCCTTGTCGGCGAAGCGGCGGTCCACGCGCTCGCGCTCGTCGCCGGCCCAGGGGCCGAACAGGGCACCGAAGAGCAGCGTGGGCACGAGCACGCTCAGCACGGTGATCTTGGTCCGGATCGAGAGATGGGACAGGAACATGCCGTAGCCTCCGCACGGGCGACGAGCGTCGCGTGGTCGAGCGATTCGGTCGGTGTTCCTATCGGCGTCCGGAGCCTGGATTTGAGGGGGAGATGGCCCCGGGAGGCGGAGATCAGCGGGATACCGGCTGGACGGCCGCACCCTCGGCGTAGACCAGCGCAGCGCCGTGATGGGCCGCCAGCGCCAGCGAGACCACGGTGGCCAGCAACAGGGCGGCCGTGACCCCGTGCGCCGCACGCTGCAGACGCCGGCGAGGCCGGCGGCGCGTCAGCGCGCTGCGTCCCACCTCGGCCATGGCCAGGAGCGAGGCGAGGATCGCCGTCGTGATGGCGAGGTCCTGATGGTCGCGCAGGAGCGGGGCGTTGAGCACCGAGGGCCCCACGGCGTCCTCTGCCCAGAAGCCGGAGAGCACGGCCGCCCACGCGCCCACCGCTCCCTGGATCAGGAGCGTCCGCGCGGACGGGCGCAGGAAGCCACCCCGCCCGTCCGCGCTCGCCAGCCGTCCCGCCAGCCAGAACGCCGCGCCCACGGTGATCAGGGCCACGGGGAAATGGACCACCACCGGGTGCAGCAACTCGATCCGCCAGAGCGAATCGAGGGCCTCGGCGCTGGCCGGCGAGGAGAACAGGGTCACGGCAGGATCTCCACCGTCTGCGGCACGTTGCGGTTGCCCTCGCGGGCGACGTTCACGCGCACCCGGGTGCCGGACTCGAGGGCGGAGAAGTCCGCCGGCTGGCCGCTCTGCTGCAGCGTGGTCTGATCGGTGAAGTAGAGCTCGAGCTTGCGACCGTCGTCGAGCATCACGTAGATCTCCTTCTCGCCGGGCTTGGCCTCGTCCACCACACCCTCGTAGGAGCCGGAATCCACCACGTCCACGCCCCCGCAGCCGGCCAGGGCGGCCGTGAGCAGCAGCATGGCCAGGGTCGAGAGCAGCAGGGTCGCACGGGGGTTCTTCATGGCCAGGTTCCTCCTTCTCTTCCGGAAGCCGTCGCCGGGTTCATCCGCGACGACACCTCCGAAGCTAACGCCGGAGCCAGCGAGTGACCACGCCGCCCGGCCACGGGGCGCGCCGGGACTCACCGCTGGCAGGACCGGCACCAGTAGCTCGTCCGCCCCACCACGGTCTCGCGCTGCACCGGTCCGCCGCAGCGCGGGCAGCGCTCCCCCTCGTCGCGGTGATGGATCAACCAGGACCCGGGCTGATCGGCCACGGCATTGCCCCGCTCGCACGCCGAGTCCAGGACGCGGCGCATGACGCGGTACAGCTCCCGCCGATCCGGCTCGCTCAGCCGGTCCACCTTGCGGCCGGGGCGGATGCCGGCCTGGAAGAGGATCTCGTCGGAGTACACGTTGCCCACGCCGGCGATCAGGGACTGGTTCATGAGCAGCCCCTTCGCGGTCCCGCGCCGGTGATCGAGCAGTTCCAGGAAGCGGTCCCCGGAGAGATCGGGGTCGAGGGCGTCCGGGCCGAGGGACCGCGAGGAGACCAGCCGCGCGGGATCACGGGTGTAGCCGATCTCGCCCAGCAGCCGCTGGCAGGTGTAGGCCAGGTGCCACCCGTCCTGAAGGTCCCAGGCCACCTTGATGTCGCCGGGTTCGCGACCATCCGCACGCCAGGCGGCCAGCTGGCCCGTCATCCCGAAGTGCAGGACCAGGTACGCACCGTCGTCCAGCGCGATGAACAGGTCCTTGCCGTGCCGGTGCGTGGCCTGCAGCTCGCGGCGCTTGAGGCGGGCGGCGAGCTGCCGGCGCGTCACGCCGGCGAGGATGCGCTCGTCTGCCACGTGCGTCCGCGAGACGGTCCGGTGGAGCACCGTGGATTCCACGTAACGCGCGAAGCCGGCGACGTCGGGCAGTTCGGGCATGGCAGGTTCCTTTCGTCGCGGCCCTCGCCGGCCCATCGCCGACTGCCGGCCCGGTGCCCGCCGGCCCGGTGCCCGCCGGCCCGGCAGACGTTGATGGGCAAGAACGCCTGTCCTGTGGTATGTTCTGCTCCGGTTGCTCCTGCGCCCGTGGCCGTGGCGGCGGGCGCAGAGCGGCGGAGCGCAGCGGAGGCGGACATCGGAGCCAGACCCATCCGCCGGGGAGGTGGCACATGACGGCACGGAGCAAGCGTCCGGGTAGCGACTGGCGCGTCCTGGTGGTGGACGACCACCCCATGGTCCGCAAGGGACTGTGCGACCTGCTCGACGAGGAGCCCGGCTTCCAGGCCTGCGGCCAGGCCGCCGACGCCGAGGAGACGCTCGCGCTGGTGACCGCCGAGCCCCCGGACATCGTCCTGCTGGACCTCTCCCTCGAGGGCAGCAGCGGCCTGGAGCTGGTCAAGCAGCTCCATGCGCGGTTCCCCGACGTCCAGGTGCTGGTCTTCTCCATGCACGACGAGGCCCTCTATGCCGAGCGGTCGCTCCAGGCGGGGGCCAGCGGCTACGTGGAGAAGCAATCGCCCACCGAGGAACTGCTGGAGGCGCTGCGTCGGGTGGCGCGGGGCAAGATCCACCTCAGCGAGGAGATGACCGAGCGGCTGCTGCAGCAGCGGCTCGCTGGCGGCGCGGAGGCGGGGGCCTCGGTGGCCGAGCGGCTCTCCGATCGCGAGCTCGAGGTCTTCGAGCTCCTCGGCCGGGGTCGCACCACCCGCGAGATCGCCGCGAGCCTCAACATCAGCATCAAGACCGTCGAGCGTCATTGCGAGAACATCAAGGAGAGCCTGCAGCTGGCCAACCGGACGCAGCTGTTGCAGCACGCCGTCCACTGGCTGGTGCAGGAGCGCTCCTGATCCGGGGCGCCGGGGTCTGCCCGGCCGATCGCGGTCCCGCGGGGCCCTGGTCCGCGGCGGCGGGTTCGGCCTCCGGGCGGACGCGGATGGCGTGGGCCGCCGCCCCCATGGCCCGGTTGATGGCCGACACCACGTGCAGGCGCAGCGGCCCGTGGGTCGCCTCGTCGTACTCGCGGATCGCGGTCACCACGGCGGTGGCCCCCTCGCCGAACAGGTCCATGAGCGGCACGTGCCGCCAGCGGTCCTCGTTCATCACCGCCAGGTCCACCACGTAGCGCAAGTGGGCGTCGACCAGGTGGTCGACGGCCTCGGGATCCCCGTCGCGACGACGGTCCAGCAGGGTCTGCTCCTCCGTGCGGTCGAGCGGTGGGTGGCGCCGTGCCAGGTTCAGGAAATGATGCATCTCGGCCTCCAGGCTGGGGCTCGGTTCCAGGATCATGCGTTCCTCCCCCGTTCTCGACGGTGACATGGCCGGACGCCGGGTCCGCTGGCCGCCATGGCGTCCGGGCGGCGGTGCGGGCGGCGGGCCTCTGGCGCCGGCGGCGGCCCGGTTCCGCCGGCTGACCTGCCCCCGTTGTACCCTGCGGCCAGCGCGCCGACCATGAGGGCACCACCCATTGGGGCCTGGGAGGGAAGGGCGGCGAACAGAGGCGAAACGGGGGGATGGTGCGGAGTCAGCCCCGCACGGCGTCCCGGATGGCGGCGATGAGCTCCGTCCCCGGGTCGCTCTTGCAGAAGTACCGGTCTGCCCCGGCGTCGAGCATGCGCTGGCCCATCTCCTCGTGGCCGAAGGTGGACAGCCCGAGGATCCGGAGCGCGGGGAACTGCTGGCGCAGTCGGCTGGCGGCCTCCATCCCGTCCATCACCGGCATGGCCACGTCCAGCAACACCACGTCCGGATGGCGGCGGCGGGTCAGTTCCAGGGCCTGTTCGCCGTTGGCCGCCTCGCCCACCACGGCGATGTCGTGCTCCTCGGCGAGCAGGGCCTTGACGCCCTCGCGGAGCGTCTCGTGGTCGTCGACAATGAGCACGCGGATCGCCGACGGCGCGGCTTCGGCGGCACCGGCCGCCGGCGGCGGCGCGGAGGCGTCGACCGGCCCACCCGGCTCGGCCGGGGCCACGGCGCGCGTGTGGGCCGC
>JAASSM010000284.1 GCA_021767885.1 bacterium
CCCGCGGCGGCGGGGGTGCCTGGTGGCGCGGGATGCGCAGCTCCTGACCGATGCGTAGCAGGTCGCTCTCCTGCAGACCGTTGGCCCGCCGGATGGCCGCCAGGCAGTCCGCCTGGCCGTACCAGCCGGCGGCGGCGCGGTAGCGCACGGCGATGGCGTTGAGCGTGTCGCCGGCCTGGACGCGATGCACCAGGGGCGCGGCCGGTCCCGTGTCGCCGGCGACCGGCGCGGCACGGGCGTGCGGGCCGGCGGTGGCGGGATTCGCGGCGTCTGCGGGGTTCTCGGCGGCGGCGGCCGGCACGGCGGCCGAGGGGGTGACGGCCGGCTGGCCCACCGCCAGACCGCCGAGCAACAGGAGGGTGCAGGTCGCGAGGTGCATGGCCCGTGGTGGCGTCCCGTGTCGGATGGTGGCGCGTTGCAACGTCGAGGGGCGATCAGCCAGGGTGTTGCAACTTCCGGGCCCCGCCGAATACCGCGGCCGCGGCCGGGGTAACCCCGGGCGATGATGGCGGTGCGCCCCCCGACCGCACCTCCCCCTCGCCCACACCCGGGAGGGTGTCCGATGTCCATCCGCTACTGGCAGCCCCTGCGCCAGGCCCTGGGCCACACCGGCAGTCTGCTGCTGGGGCCCCTGGATCCCGGCCGCTGGCTGGCCCTGGGCCTGGTGGCCTGGCTGATCCACCTCGGCCAGGCCGGCGGCTCGGCCGCCGGGGCCGATCCCGAGTTCCGCGCGCACGTGGTCGCCGGCGACGTCTCCGGGGCCCTCGACGCCCTCTCCCACGGTCTGGTGCGGGCCATCCCCGAGGGCGTGGCCCTGCTCCTCCTGCTGACGGCGGGCTCGGCCGTGATCCTGGTCTCGCTGGCCCTGCTCTGGGTGGGCTGCCGCATGCGCTTCGTCTGGCTCGAGCAGCTCACCGCCGGCGACCACGCCATCGGGCCGGCCTGGCGGCGACACGCACGCCTGGGCGATCAGTTCTTCCTCTGGAAGCTGGGGTTCTTCCTGGCCAGCGCGCTGCTGGTGGTCCCGCTGGCCGTGTTCGCGGGCGTCTTCGGCGCCCTCGGCCTCGGTGGCGGCGCCATGGTGGGCTCGCTGGCGGGCTGGTTCCTGCTGGGCCTGGCGGTGCTGGTGCTGGGTCTGGTCCTGGGCTACGTGGACTTCTTCGCCGAGAGCTTCGTGACCGTGATCATGCACCGGCGGGGCGTGGGCGTCCTGGAGGGCTGGCGCCAGTTCCGGACGCTGTTCGATGCCGCGGCGGGGTCGTTCCTGCTGGTCGGGCTGGTGAAGCTGCTGCTGCGCGTGGCCGCGGCGCTGACCGTGTTCGTCTTCGGCCTGGCGACCCTGATGCTGGGCTGGCTCCTGGTGGCCCTGCCCTACGTGGGCACGGTGGTGCAGCTGCCGCTGCTGGTGGCGCAGCGGACCTACGATCTGCACTGGCTGGGACAGCTCGCGACGGATCTCGCGCCGCCCGCGGCCCGCACGGCCGCCGCGGTGCCCGCCCGGCCGTCGGGAGCTATCCCAGGTGGATCGACACCGGGCAGTGATCCGACCCCATGACCTCGGGGTGGATGCTGGCGCGCTGCAGCCGCGGCCGCAGGCGCGTGGAGACCAGGACGTAGTCGATGCGCCAGCCGATGTTCCGCTCGCGGACGCCCTTGCGGTTGCTCCACCAGGTGTAGTGGCCGCCGCCGGGCTCGAAGACGCGGAAGCTGTCCAGGAAGCCCGCCTCCAGGAGCGCGTCGAAGCCGGCGCGCTCCTCGTCGGTGAAGCCGGCGTTGCGACGGTTCTGCTTCGGGTTGGCGAGATCGATCTCACGGTGGGCCACGTTGAGGTCGCCGCAGAAGGCCACGGGCTTCTCGCGGTCCAGCGCCTGGACGTGCTCGCGGAAGGCCGGATCCCAGACGTCCTGGCGGAAGGGCAGGCGCACCAGCTCCCGCTGGGCGTTGGGCGTGTAGCAGGTGACCACGAAGAGGTCGGGCAGCTCGAGGGTGATCACCCGGCCCTCATGGTCCAGCTCGGGCCGGCCCAGGCCGTTGCGCACGGACACCGGTTCGTGGCGCGCCCAGATGGCCACGCCGCTGTAGCCGGCCTTCTGCGCGGGGTTCCAGAACGGCGTGTAGCCGGGCAGCTCGAGGTCCACCTGCTCGGGCTGCGCCCGGGTCTCCTGCAGGCAGATCACGTCGGCGCCGCAGCTCGCGAGCCACTCGCCGCCGCCCTTGCGCAGGCAGGCGCGCAGGCCGTTGACGTTCCAGGACACCAGGTGCACGGGGACTCCTTCGATGCCGGGCCGGATGGCCCCGGGGTTGCGGGCGAGGCGTCGAGGGCCGAATATCCGACTGTTCCGCGCGGCGTCAAGGCGGCGCCGCCTCGCCCACCGGCAACGAGGAGCCGACATGAGCGATTCCCTGCCCGCGACCGGCCGCTTCGTCTGGTACGAGCTGGCCACTCCGGACAAGCAGGCCAGCCAGGAGTTCTACAGCGAGCTCTTCGGCTGGCAGTGGCATACCGAGGACCTGGGCGAGCTGGGCCGCTACCCCATGGCCCACACGGGCGAGGCCTGGCATGCCGGCCTGGTGACGCCCCAGCCGGACCAGCCCCCCTGCTGGTCCGCCCACGTGAGCGTGCCGGACGTGGATCGCGCCTGCGAGCAGGCCCCGCAGCGCGGCGGACGGGTCCTGGTCCCCGGCCGGGACATCCCCGCGGTGGGCCGGATGGCGGTCCTCGCCGACCCGTCGGGGGCGACGATCAGCGTCTTCGCCGGCAGCAACCCGCCGCCACCGGAGCTGCCCGATCCCGCCCCGGTGGGCTTCTTCTGCTGGAACGAGCTGCTCACCGCCGACCCCGCCGCCTGCGAGTCGTTCTACACCGGCCTGTTCGGCTACCAGGTCGAGACCAGCGACATGGCGGAGTTCGGCAGGTACTGGGTGTTCCGCCGGGGCGAGCGCATGGAGTGCGGCATGATGCCCTTGCCGCCCCAGGCGGCCGAGGGCGGCGCGCCCTCGCACTGGCTGCCGTACATCGCGGCGGCCGACGTGGCGGCCACCGCGGCCCGCGTGGGCGAGCTCGGCGGCCAGGTCTTCTGCGAGCCCACCGACATCCCCCAGATGGGCCGCTTCGCCGTGTGCGCCGACCCGCAGGGGGCGGTGTTCGCCGTCTTCCAGAACGCCTGATCACGGCGCCCGCTGCTTGCACCGGCGTCGTTTCCGTGCCACCATGCGCGGGAACGGCCCACACGGAGGTGGACATTGCCCAGGCGGTTCCTGCTGACCGGGGGCGGTACCGGCGGTCACGTGACCCCGGCGCTGGCCGCGGCCGGCGCCCTCGCGCAGCGGTACCCGGACGCGGTCTTCCGTTACGCCGGCCTGGCCGACAAGGCCGAGGGCGTGATGGCCCCGCGCGCGGGACTGCCGCTGTCGCGGATCACCAGCCGCGGTCTGCCGCGTCCCGGTCCCGCCCTCATCCCCTTCGCCCTGCACCTGGCCCTCGGCACCCTGCGCGCCGTGGGCATCTTGCTGCGCCACCGGCCCTCGCTGGTCCTGGCCACCGGGGGCTACGTGGCCGCGCCGGTGGTCCTGGCCAACGCCATGCTCCGCCGGCTCCACCTCGGCGGCGCCCCCCTGCTGGTCCACGAGCAGAACAGCCACCTCGGCCGGCTCAACCGCCTGGCCGCGCGCTTCGCGGACCTGGTGGCGGTGTCTTTCCCCGAGACCCTGACCGGGTTGCCCGACGGCAAGGGCGTCTACGTGGGCTACCCCGTGCGCCAGTCGTGCGCCACGGGCGACCGCGCGGCCGCCCGCGAGGCCCTGGGCCTCCCCGCCGACGCCCTGGTGGTCTTCGCCTTCGGCGGCAGCCAGGGCGCCCGCACGCTGAACCGGGCCGTGGCCGATGCCGCCCCCACGCTCCTGGCCGACCGCCGGGTGTGGATCATCCATGGCTGCGGCCAGCCCTTCGGCGGCAGCCGCGGCGCCTACCATGGGCTCAAGGACACCGAGCGTCGCCTCCGGGGACGGCACCCCGAGCTGCTCACCCACGCGCGCTACCGCCGCGAGGCGTTCATCGACGACATGGCCAGCTGCTACGCCGCCAGCGACCTGGTGATCTGCCGTGCCGGCGCCGGCTCGCTCATGGAGGTCTGCGCCCAGGGGCGGCCGGCGGTGGTGATCCCCAAGGCCAACCTGCCCGGGGACCACCAGGTGCGCAACGCCCGGGTCCTCGAGCGTGCCGGCGCCTGCCGCGTGGTCTACGAGCGGCTCGATCCC
>JAASSM010000285.1 GCA_021767885.1 bacterium
ACCAGCTGGTGGTTGAGCAGGCAGGTGCCGATGCGCGGCACGGCGCACCTCCGGCGGCGCGGGGATCCGGGGATGCGGCGACCGGTCGCGGGCGAGCATCCCCCGTGTTCAGAGAATGTTACCGCCGCGAGGGGGCGAGTGTAAAGCGGAGCCGGCGGGCGGCGGCTGGTGTCAGGCCTCCGCGCCGGTGCCCAGCCCGAGGCCCGCCCGGACGGTGGCGATGCGCTGGTCGATCACCGTGAGGATGCGCAGCGCCGTGGCGTCGGGGACGCCCTGGTCGATGGCCGCGCCAGCCACGTCGGCGGCCACGGCGCTCAGGCGTCCGGCCAGGTGGAGCACCCGCTGCCGCACGAACCGCGGCTTGATGCCCACCTCGGCGGCGAAGCGGTCCCAGGCGGCAGCGTCCACCTTGCCCGGGCGGTCCTGCCCGCCGATGGCCTGGGCCTGGCGCTGGGTCCAGCCCGGGGAGATGGCGGTGCAGGTGAGGTCGCGCAGCGGGGCGAGGCGGCAGCCCTGGCCGCCGGCGGGGTCGCCGTACAGGAGGGAGAGGTTGCCGGCGTGTCCGTCGGCGTTGCCGATCAGCAGGTTGAAGACCACCCAGTCCAGCAGCGTCTGGCGGTCGGCGAGGGCCCGCTCGCTCACCCGCGCGAGCAGGTCGAAGATGGCCGCCAGGGAGGGGCCGCCCTCGGGCTCGTAGCGGGCGGTGGTGGGCAGGCCGAGGGCCTGGGCGAGGTCCTCCTGGTGGAGCCTGATCACGCCGGCGGCGGGGTCGGGAGCGGGCTCGCGGTCGTACCGGGTGGACACCAGCAGGGGCACCTCCGTGGGCGCCAGCCAGGCCTCCACCACGGGCAGACCCACGGCGGCGGCCAGGCGCAGGCAGAGCAGCTCGTTGCCCACCAGGTCGGGCCGCGATCCGGGCGCCGCCTTGATCACGTGGGTGCTCGGCGCGCCGCCCGCGGGCAGGGAGAGCTGGCCGGTGGCGTCGACGCAGACCGGCAGCTTGTCCTGCGAGCCGGCCAGGCACAGCCGCAGTTCCTGCTCGTCGAGCATGAGCGCCAGCAGGGGCACCCGGGGCTCCATGCTCACCGCGGCGGCCACCTCCGGCCAGGGCAGCGGCTCGCGGCGGGGGCTGCGCACGGGCGGCCGGTCAGCCGCCTCGAGGGTGAGGGCGCCGGGGCAGTCGCCGGCCGTGCCGGCGAGCAGGGCGAGGTCGTTGCGGTCGGAGACCCCCAGCCGGCGCGCCAGGTGGGCGCGCAACTCGGCGCCGGGCAACAGGCCGCCGAACCAGCTGGTCAGCGTGGGCGTCAGCGAGAGCGGCAGGCTGCGCGAGATGGGCTGGGCGGCCCCGGAGGCGAGGTAGGCGGCGTCATAGCGGAAGACCGCGGACCCGGACGACCCCGTCGCCAGGGTCCCCACCACCTCCTGGCCCCACCGGACGATCAGCTCGGTCATCGGCGTCTCCCCGGGGCGAAGGGATCGGTGGCGCCGGCCGGACGCCGGGACGGCTCGGGCTCCTCGAGGCCCGGGCCACAGAGGCGCAGCTCCAGGCCGTAGGCCGCCAGGACCTTCAGCAGGGTCTCCAGGCGCACGGTGGGCTTGCCGTTCTCCAGCTCGGAGAGGAAGCGGATGCCCACGTCGGAGAGGCCGGCGGCGTCGGCCTGGGTCAGGCGCTGGTCCTTGCGCAGAGCACGCAGGGCGGCGCCGATGTCGGCGGCGGTGTGGACGGGCAGGGAGGGGTGAAGCGCATGCGGGACCGGCGGGTGCAACGTGGAGTGCGCGGACCGTGGCCCGGCGTGTGGCGCGATCCTCGGGGTCCGGTGGTCCGGGGGCTGATCGTCGGATCGGGGCATGTTGTGCCTCGTGGGGTGGCAGGAGGGCTCCGGTGGCGTCAGACGGGCGCAGGATGCGATCCCGTACGGGAATAGATTGTCATCAATACGGTACCTTGTCAAGGATCTATCCCGTACGGGATCGTACTCGCCTGGCGGGGTCCGGCCTCATGAGGCGCCTTACCTGCATTCCCGAACGGGAAAATCTGGGGCGAGTGACCTGGCTTCCGTGGACCCCGGGATGGGCGCTGCGGGGCGGCCAGGGTAGCCGTCCGGGCGATCTGCTGGTGGACGGCGACCATCGGTCTCGGCCGGGCAGCTCGCGCGGGATCCGGCCGTTCCCGAGGGAGGCCGGTCGACCTGGGCCGGCCGCGTGGCGATCCCGGACCTCGAGAGCCCGCCGCGAACGCGCGCCCAGGCCACAAAACCCTCCGGCCGTTCCGCAGGACCGAACGGTCGTCGGAGATCATGACCCGGCTCCCGATGAGACCTCCGATGGGGAGGAGGGAGCCGCCGGGGGATCGGCTGCAAGCTGACACGATCGAGATCATGACCGTCGCCGTTCGCGAACGCCATCGCAAGCCACCATGGCAGCCTCGATCCCCCGGCACCTGACCTCCTCCGGACGGTCGCTCCCCAGGTGGCCACCGCCCCGCGCAGCCCCGCCGCCCGAGAGCCCCGCCGCGCCACCAGCCGCCGCGCCACCAGCCGGCCCGCCAGCCGCCGCGCCACCAGCCCGGTTGAGCGCCTGCGGCGTCAACCTCCCTCGTCGGCCCCAACGCCGCCCCCCGGCGGTTTCTCGCACGTCCCATCCGATTTTCCTGGACTCCTCCCGCCTGGCCGTTAGATTGGTCTAACACAAGGAGCGCAGACTGATGACCGACCACACCGCACCCGATCCTCGCCAGGCCATGCCGGCCCTGACGCCCCTGCCGGAGCTGCCGGACCTCACGCCGGCCCTCGAGGACTACCTCGAGACCATCTTCCGGCTGGTCAGCCGCCACGGCTTCGCGCGGGTGCGGGACATCGCCAGCGCCCGGAGCGTGCGGCCGGCCTCGGTGTCGCCGGCCATGCGCCGCCTCGACGAGATGGGCCTCGTGCAATACGAGCGCCGCGAGTACGTGGGGCTCACCGAGACCGGCACCCGCGCCGCCCGTCGCATCTATGCGCGTCACACGGTGATGCGCCGGTTCTTCAAGGACATCCTCGGGCTGCCCGACGACCTCGCCGAGCAGAACGCCTGCGCGGCCGAGCACAGCCTCACCCCCGAGGCCCTCGACCGCCTGGTCCGCTTCTTCGAGTACCTGGCCGTCTGCCCCGCGGCCGACGAGCAGCTCCTACGCTTCCAGCGCTGTTCCCTGGTCCACCACGACGTCCCGCCGTGCCCCACCGCGTGCCACGGCCTGCACGACCTCGCCGAGAGGACTCCCCGCATGAGCATCGCCGACCTCAGCCCCGGCCAGGGTGGCCGGATCACCCAGGTGGAGAGCGAGGGCGCCGTGCGCCAGCGCCTCCTGGACATGGGCCTGCTGCCCGACGCGGAGATCGAGATCGCCCGCGTCGCGCCGGCGGGCGACCCCGTCTGGATCAAGCTCCAGGGCTACGAGCTGGCCCTGCGCCGCAGCGAGGCCGCCGCGGTGTTCGTGGACATCAGCCCCGCGGAGAACGGCGGCTGACCGCGCTGGAGACCCGGCGCGCCGATCCCGGAGTTTTTTTGGCCCCCAATGTAGAGGCGTCTATCAGATGAATAGCGATCTTCTGAAAGGCCGGCGACGGCTCCTCGAGACCGCGGATCCGGCCGCAGGCCGCCGGGACGGACACGGCCCCGCCGCGGGCAATGCCGCCGCGAGCGCTGGCGCCAGCGATGCCGCCAGCGACGCCGCGAGCGACGCCGGGCGCGAAGCCGCCGGGCGCGACGTCGCCGGGCTGGACGCTGGCGGACGGTCCGCGGCCGGAAACCTCCGCGTCCTGCTCGCCGGCAACCCCAACGCCGGCAAGACCAGCCTGTTCAACGCCCTGACCGGCGCGCGCCAGCGCGTGGGGAACTACCCGGGCGTGACCGTGGAGCGGCGCGAGGGGACCTGGCTGACCAGCGGCGGCGCCATCCGCCTGCGCGACCTGCCCGGCACCTACTCCCTGGCCGGCTACTCGCCCGAGGAACGCATCGCCCGCGACGAGATCCTCGACGGCGACCACGACGTGGTGGTGGTGGTGGTGGACTCCACGGTGCTGCGGCGCGGCCTGGTCTTCCTGCTGCAGGTCCTGCGCACCGGCGCCCGCGCCGTGCTCTGCCTGAACATGGCGGACGAGGCCCGCCGCGCCGGCCAGCGCGTGGACACCGAGCAGCTGGCCGCACGCCTGGGCGTGCCCGTCTGCGAGACCACCGCCCACCGCGGCGAGGGGCTGGCCGATCTGCGGCGGGCCGTG
>JAASSM010000286.1 GCA_021767885.1 bacterium
GCGCACCTGATCGCCGCCGCGCTTGCCGGCCAGCTTGCGCCGGGCGTGGTCGATGAGGATGCGGCGCATGATGCGGGCGGCCACGGCGTAGAAGTGGGCGCGGTCCTGCCAGTCCACCTGCTCCTGGTCCACCAGCTTGAGGTAGGCCTCGTGCACCAGGGCGGTGGGCGAGAGGGTGTGGTCGGCGCGCTCGGCGAGCATCTGCCGGCTGGCCATCCGCCGCAGCGTGGCGTAGACGTGGTCCACCAGCGCGTCCATCGCGCCGCGCTGGTCGCGCGCCGCCTGACGGCAGAGGCTGGTGACCTGTTCCCGGGTCAGGGCCATGGGCGATACCTCGCGATCACGGGAAGATATCCGATCAATCTAGTGGCATTGAACGGCGGCGGCGACCGGATTCGGCGGCCCGCAGCCATCCACACTCCCCGGGGCACAACTCGGCGGTTGCCCCGGACGAACCGCCGGCGCTACCATCGCGCCGCACCCCTTTCCCGGGAGGTCCCGTCCATGTCGCGCAAGATCATCGCCACCGATGAGGCGCCGGGCGCCATCGGTCCCTACAGCCAGGCCATCGTGTCGGATGGATGGGTCTTCACCGCCGGCCAGATCCCCCTCGATCCGCAGACCATGGCGATCGTGGGCGAGACGGCGCCCGAGCAGGCGCGGCAGGCGCTGCGCAACGCCCGGGCCGTGCTGCAGGCGGCGGGGGCCAGCCTGGCCGACGTGGTGAAGGTCACGGTGTTCGTCCGGGACATGGGCCAGTTCGCGGCCATCAACGAGGTCTATGCCGAGTTCTTCCGGGAGGAGCCGCCGGCCCGCTCGGTGGTGGAGGTCTCCGGTCTGCCGAAGGACGTGCAGGTGGAGGTCGAGATGATCGCCCGCCGGTGAGCCAGGACCGTGGACGACCGCTTCGCCGCCGGACCCGCCGCCGAGGATCCGCCAGGCTGGCTGACCATCGAGCGCGACGCGCGCATCTTCGCCACGCGCCGTGGGCTGGTCGACCGCCTGCGTGAATCGCGCCGCAAGCTGGCGCTGGTGGCCGACGAGCTCGTGCACCCCGACCCGCCGTGCGACCTCGTGGTCCGCCGGGGGAACCTGCGCCTGAGCGAGCTGCTGCCCGACGGCCGCGAGGTGACCCGGGCGATCCTCCAGGCGGGCGCGATCTGCCGCGTGCGCCGTGGGCCCATCGCCGGCCCGGAGGCCGGCGATGGCGAGGGCGTCGGATCGCCACTATATAGCCTCGCGAACACGGTCCTCATGGCCCTCGGCGAGTCGGACCTCTGGCTGCTTCCCGCTGGATCCGTCGATCAGGATGCCCCCGCCGACGGCCGCTGACCCCGCAACGCCACCGGGAGCCCGTCATCATGTCCGATCCCCTCCGCCCGCGCGTCGTGCTCTGCATCCTCGATGGCGTCGGCGAGCGCCAGGATCCGCATCCGGAGCGGGGCAACGCCATCCTCGCCGCCGGTGCGCCGTACTACCAGGGCCTGTTCCAGCGCTATCCCCACACCACGCTGCAGGCCAGCGGCGCGGCGGTGGGGCTGCCCGACGGCCAGATGGGCAACAGCGAGGTGGGCCACCTGACCATCGGCGCCGGGCGCGTGATGGACCAGGAGCTGGTGCGCATCGGCAAGAGCCTGCAGACCGGCGAATTCGGCACCCGCGAGGGCTGGCGGACGTTCGTCCGCCGTGGCGTCGCCGGCGACGGGTTCGACGGCACCACGCGGCGGCTCCACCTGGTGGGGCTGGTGTCGCCCGGCGGCGTCCACAGCCACATGGACCACCTGGTGGGCATCGTGGCGCAGGCCCGGGACGACGGGTTCGAGGACATCATCATCCATGCCCTGCTCGATGGTCGTGACACCGACCCCCGCAGTGGCCTGGGCTACGTCCGCACCATCGCCGCCAAGCTGCAGGAGCTGGGCGCCGGCCGCATCGCCACGGTGATGGGGCGCTACTACGGCATGGATCGCGACAAGCGGTGGGAGCGCAACGCCCTGGCCTGGAACGCCATCGTCGATGGCGAGGGGCCGCGCGTCGCCGATCCGCTGGCCGCGATCCAGGCCAGCTACGACGAGGACGTCACGGACGAGTTCATGATCCCGGTGGTGGTGGCCGGCGAGGATGGCCAGCCGGTGGCGCGCGTCGAGGACGGCGACAGCGTCTTCTTCTGGAACTTCCGGGCCGATCGCGCCCGGCAGCTGACCTGGGCGTTCACCGACCCCGAGTTCGAGGGCTGGAAACCGACCCGGCGCCCCCGCGTCAACTTCCTGATGATGACGCTCTACGACGAGAAGCTCACGGACGTGCCGGTGGTGTTCACCGCCGAGCAGCCACGCCACGGGCTGGGCGAGGTCTTCGCCCGTCATGGCATCCGCAACCTGCGCACCGCCGAGACCGAGAAGTACGCCCACGTCACCTACTTCCTCAACGGGGGCCGCGAGGAGCCCTGGCCGCACGAGGTGCGCAAGCTGGTGCCCTCGCCCAAGGTGGCCACCTACGATCTGCAGCCGGAGATGTCGGCCCCGGAGGTGGCCGAGGTGGTGGCCCAGGCCTGCCGCTCGGGCGACTACGACGTGATCATCGTCAACTTCGCCAATGGCGACATGGTGGGCCACACGGGCGTGTTCGAGGCCGCGGTGGCGGCCATGACCGCGCTCGACCGGCTCCTGGCCGAGATCATGCCGCCCAGCCTCGAGGCCGGCACCACCTGGCTGGTGACCGCCGATCACGGCAACTGCGACGAGATGCTCGACGCCGACGGCAAGGTCCTCACCCAGCACAGCCTCAGCCGCGTGCCCTTCATCGTGGCCAGCAGGGATCTGGAGGGCCGGACCGACCACCTCGAGCAGCGGGACTGGGGACTGGCGGACATCGCCCCCACCATCCTGACCCTCCTGGGGCTGCCCATCCCCCGGGAGATGACCGGACGATCGATCATCTAGACCGCGAATAGTTGTCGAAACTCAAGGATTTTTAACCCGGGGGTATTGGTCCCCCGGGTTCGCTTGTGTTATAATGCGCTCGCGAAAGCCCCAGGACCCGCGCGGACGGGAGAACAGGCCGGTTCTCCCGGAATGCGTGCATGCCCCTTCGCGCCGGCAGCGTCCGGCCGCGATGGCGCCCAGCCCCTGAGCCCGAAGGAGTGACCCCGCGATGAAGATGCTCACGACCTGTCTCGTGGTCCTCGCGCTGACTGCCGGCGTGGCCGCCGCGCAGACCATCGACGAGATCCAGCAGTACGATCCGGAGACCGGCGCTCCCGCGAGCCCCTACGCCGGCCAGACCGTCACCGTGACCGGCACCGTGTACGTGGTGGCGGGCACGTACAACAGCGGCACCCACTACATCCAGGGCGCCACCGGCGGCATCAGCTTCTTCCAGAACAGCACGGGTCTGGTGATCGGCGACGTCGTCGAGGTCACCGGCACCGTCGGCTCCTTCAGCGGCGAGATCCAGATCAACAGCCCGAGCATCACCACCACCGGCAGCGCGCCCGAGCCCACGCCGGCGCCGTACACCCCGGCCGACGTGGTCAACGACTACGAGCTGGTGGGCAGCTTCGTGGCCGTCACCGGCATCGTGACCTCCAAGGAGAGCGGCCAGTTCACCCTGGGCACCGGCGGCGAGGAAGACCTGATCGTCTACATCGACAGCGACACGGGCATCGACCTGGGCGCCGTGGCCGTGGGCGACGAGTACCTGGTCAAGAGCCCGGTGGTGAACTTCAACGGCCTCATCGAGCTCAAGCCCCGCATGCAGAGCGACCTGGTGGAGGACCCCACCGGCGACACCGTCCCGGTGATCAGCGACGTGGCCGTGAACAACTACGTGCCCCGCGCCTCCACCCCGCTCACCGTCTCGGCCGACATCACCGACAACAGCGCCGTCCAGAGCGCCACGCTCTACTACCGCGACGCCAACGAGGACGGCCCGCTCGGCGGCTGGATGAGCATGGCCATGAACAACACCGCCGGCGACCTCTACGAGGCCACCATCCCCGGCGGTCATGGCGGCACCGAGATCGAGTACTACGTCGAGGCCACCGACGACGGCGGCCAGACCGTCACCCTGCCCGGCGACGCCCCCACCACGTTCCTCGAGCTGGCCGTGGGTCTCACCTCCATCTACGAGATGCAGTACGTGCACCCCGACAGCGCCAACCAGGACACGCCCTATCTCGACCGCGTGGTCAACGTCACCGGCGTGGTCACCGCCGGCACCGGCGAGGCGGGCGCGCCCAGCCGCTGGGTGA
>JAASSM010000287.1 GCA_021767885.1 bacterium
GGATCATCGCGCGGCCTGGCGAGCTGATCGCCTGTGCGCCCAACCGGCTGGTCCTGCGGGTGGAGACCGCCTAGTGCGGTGAGCGGCCACCCGCATGCCGACAACCGGCTCGGGTCCCTGCGCGACGGCTTGCTGGTCCTGATCGTCTGCCTCGCCGCCGGCTTCGCGGTGACCCGGGCGCTGCGCCAGCAGGAGCAGGTGCCGCAGCCGGTGCGCGTCACCCGGCCGGCCATGGGCACGCTGGTGGACGTGGTCGTGCCGGTGGCGTCGGATGACCCCGCCGCCCGCCAGGCCGCGGCCGCCGCGGCCGCCGCGGCCCTGGCCGAGGTGGCCCGCGTGGACTCGCTCTTCTCCTGGCGCCTGCCGCCCCCGCGCCAGATGACACCGGAGCAGCGTTCGCGCGAGCGGACCGACGTCCTGGAGATCGCCCTGGAGGTGCAGCGGCTCTCCGGCGGCGCCTTCGAGACCCGGATCATGCCACTGGTGCGCCTCTGGGGATTCGACGACGAGGCGCCAGCGGTGCCCGATCCGGCGGCGCTCGCGGCGGCGGTGGCCCGGCTGGCCGCCCTGTCCGATCCCGCCGACGCGGCGGAACTTGAATCCCGGCCGGATGCGCTCCATTTTGGGGCCTGGGCCAAGGGGTACGCGGTCGATCGGGCCTGCGAGGCCATGCGGGCGCTCGGTCAGCCCGCCGCCCTGGTCAACGCCGGCGGGGAGATCCGCGGCTTCGGCCGCGACTGGGCCGTGGGCATCCGCCACCCGCGGCTGCCCGGCGCCATCCTCGCCCGCCTGGCGCCCGGCGACCTCGCCGTGGCCACCAGCGGCGATTACGAGCAGTTCTTCGAGCAGGACGGGGTGCGCTACCACCACCTGCTCGATCCGCGCGACGGCCGCCCCGCGCGAGGCTGTCGCAGCGTCACGGTGCTGGCGCGCACCTGCGCCCGCGCCGATGCCCTGGCCACGGCGGTGTTCGTGCTGGGGCCGCGCGAGGGAATGGACCTGATCGAGCGCCTGCCCGGTGTCGAGGGCCTGCTGGTCGACGCCGACGGCACGCTCCACCAGAGTTCCGGACTCGGCCGTTACCTGGCCGACGGAGCGACCATAGAAAGGACCGCATCATGAGTGTCCTCGCCTACTCGCTGCTGACCATGGGCGGCCTCGGCGCCTTCTTCGCCGCCGCTCTCGCCATCGCCGACAAGAAGCTGCGCGTGGAGGAGGATCCCCGCATCGGCCAGGTCAACGACGCCCTGCCCGGCGCCAACTGCGGGGCTTGCGGTTACGCCGGTTGCGCCGCCTACGCCGAGGGCGTGGTGATGGACAAGGCGCCCATCACCAAGTGCCCGGTGGGTGGCCAGGACGTGATCAACGACCTCGCCGCCATCATGGGTGTCGAGGCGGGTGCCGCGGTCAAGCACGTGGCGCGCCTGATGTGCCAGGGCACGGCCGCGAAGGCGAAGTCCAAGGCGAACTACGAGGGCCCCACCGCCTGCGCGCTCCAGGATCTGGTCTCCGGCGGTTCCAAGCAATGCTCGTACGGTTGCCTCGGCGGCGGCGACTGTGTGGACGTCTGCGATTTCGGTGCCCTGGTCATGGGCGAGGACGGCCTGCCGCACGTCTACGAGGACCTCTGCACCGCCTGCGCCGCCTGCGTGAACATCTGCCCACGCGACCTCTTCGAGCTGCATCCCGTCGATCGCGAGTTCTTCGTCTTCTGCAAGAGCCACGACGATCCCAGGGCCAGCAAGGCCGCCTGCGAGGTGGCCTGCACCGGGTGCGGCATCTGCGCGCGCAACAGCGAGGGCGCCATCACCATGCAGGACGGCCTGGCCGTGATCGACCACGAGGCCATCGATCCCTCCATCATCCCCATCGAGAAGTGCAAGACCGGGGCGATCGGCTGGCTGCGTCCGCAGCCGGACCAGGTCGCCGACGCCAGGACCGGGGCCGCCGCCGGACCGGCCGAGCGCACCGGTTCGCAGGGCTGATCCGGGGCGGCGACCGCCGCCGGTTCGCCGTGTCCCAGAGGAGGCGTCATGGAACCCATCCGTCAGGGAGAGACGCTCCTTGAGCAGGGCATCGTGATCGAGGCCGTGGCCGCCAGCGAAGGCCAGCCCGCGCGAGCTCGCGTGCGTCTGCTGGCGGGCGACCACTGCGAGGGCTGCCCGGCGGCGGTGATGTGCAGGCCCGGTGGGGGCGATCGCCGCCTGATGGACGTCTCCGATCCGGTGGGCGTGGCCGTGGGCGACCAGGTGGAGGTGGCCGTCCCCGGTGGCCAGGTGCTCCGGGCCTCCTTCCTGGTCTATGGCCTCCCGCTGCTCCTGCTGCTGCTGGGCGTCTGGCTGGGCACGGAGATCTTCCCCGCCAGCGACCGGCTGCGAGACCTGTGGTCGTTCTTGATCGGTGCCGGCCTCGCCGGGGCTGCGGTCCCGTTCGTGCGGGCCACACTCCACCGCACCGAGAGCGAGGGCGGCCCACTGCTGGCCGCGCGGATCACGCGGAGGCTGGAGGGCCCCGCCAGCGGTGGCGAGGTCTGCGAGGCGGTGCAGCCAGGCTGAGCGCGACACGGAGCCCCGTGGACGGGACTCGCCGATCCGTGGCAAGACCGGTCGCGATGAGCGGTGGGGTGCCCCCCGGGGGCACCCCTTGACGTTCCCGGCCGGGCGGAACGGTCAGCGGACCAGGTTCAGCTTCGTCACCTGACCGACCCGCCGGCCATCGCGCTCGAGGACGGCGAAGTAGATGCCGCTGGCCAGGTCACGCCCACGGCCGTCGCGCGCCTGCCAGGTCACCTCGTGTCGCCCGGCGGGCAACGGGCCGAGCTCGACGTCCCGCAGGTGCTGGCCGCGGACGTCGTAGATGGCCACCGCGACGTCGCCTGGCTGCGAGATCTGCAGCTTCAGGCTGGTGGTGGGGTTGAACGGGTTGGGCGCGGCGGTCAGCCGATCGAGCATGACGTCCGCATCGGGGGCCGTGGTGGCGGCCGGGGTGCGCAACGTCAGGATGAGGGGGTCGTCGCCCAGCTCGACGGTCAACATGTCGGCCTCGCGCAGCGAGGTGACCAGGACCCGGTTCCGGTCCGGACGATAGAGCTGCAGATCGAGATCCGCAGGCCAGTTCCCACGCTGCCAGGAGAGCGTGTAGGTGCCGGCATGGGTGGCCCGGAGCTCGAGATCCCAGCGGTGTTCGGGATGCTCGGGGCTGGAGAGTTCCTGCCGGTAGCGGCGGTCCAGCGTGGGTGGCAGATCGGCGCGGAGGACACTGATGCCGAGCGTCTCGCCCGCGGGGGATGCCGGGGGCCGCGGCTTGTCGGCGCGCGCATCGAAACCGGCGGTGGCCTCGGGATCCACGCCGCAGGTCACGGTGCGGCGGATCCCCCCGGCGCTCTCCAGCGACAGATCCACCGTCCAGCGGAGCGTGGCGGGCAGGTCCGGCTGCCCGAGGACCCGGGGCAGGGGATCGGCGGTCTGGAAGTTCAGCCAGTCCATCACCAGCGCGGCGTCGTCCACCAGGACCCGCACCCAGTAGCCGTGCCAGGCCTGCAGGCTGGTGGCTTCCTCGTACGTCGCGGCGGACGGGTTGTAGCCATAGACGACGCCGCTGACCAGTCCGGCCGCGACGGCGTCGTTCCAGGAGTGGACGGTCCCCTGGTGGTGGACCTGGATGCCGGCCACCGATGCCGGGAACCAGATGGGGTTGCCGAGGAGATTCCAGCCGTTGCGGGCGGGTAGCAGGAGCGTGCTGAAGTCGAAGCTCCCGTCCATGGACCACTCGTAGGCCTGGTCGGTCCCGATCCAGTAGCCGCGCTCGCGGCTCGCCGCGGTCGCGGGGGGCAGATACTCGTAGCTGCCAGCCTGGTCCAGACCATAGCCGTAGGCATACCCCGGCGCCGCCGCGAGGATCACGTCGGACAGGGTCGCCCCGGCCGCCGGCGCGAGCGGAAGCCCCACCAGCGACCACCCGGTCTCCAGTACGCGACCCGTCGGATCGAGGTCGGGGTGGATGGGGGCGCCGATGCGGAGCTCGAACTCGTGCACGCCGCCGGTGGTCTCGAACGTGTATTCCAGACCGGGGAGCAGGTTGGTCGATTCCATGGTGTCGGGGTCGAAGAGCACCAGGCCCACGCCGGCGTTGGCCGTGAAGTTCGGCGAGAACGCCAGGCGGACCGTCCCGGCCTGGTCGGTCTCGACCTGGAGCGGCCAGGCGCGCCATTCCTGCTGGGCGTCGTACGGCGCCCGCGAATCGATCCGGA
>JAASSM010000288.1 GCA_021767885.1 bacterium
CGGCGATGGGGGAGTTCGCGGACGTCGCGGTGTCCGGCGGCCATGCCCTGGTGGCGGCCGGCGACGCCGGCCTGCGCGTCTACGATGCCCGGCCGGGCGGCACGCTGGCGCCGGTGGGCTCGCTCGCCGGCACCACGGACGGCGTCGCGGTCCGGGGAACGGTGGCGGTGCTCACCGAGCTGTTCGGGATGCGGACGGTGGACGTGTCGGCGCCGGCTCAGCCGGTGCTGCTGGGGTCGCTGGAGCTGCAGGTCTGGCTCGACGCCCTGACCATGGCCGCTGGCCACGCGTACCTGCGCGTGGGGTCCCAGGACGTGGTGTGCGTGGACCTCGGGACGCCCGCCGCCCCGTCGGTGGTCGCGAGCTTCGACGGCCCGCACCTGTCGGAGTCCCTCGCGGCCGCTGGCGATCTGCTGGTGGGCACCTGGCCGTCCGCCGGGGTGCTGGTCCTGCGGAACCTGCTGGTGACCGCGGCCCCCCGGCCGGCGACCGCGCCACCGAGCCTCGCGTGTCGGCCCAACCCGGCCAATCCGCGGACCGTGGTGGCATTCGCCGTGCCGACGGCCGGCCGCGTCCGGCTGGAGATCCACGACCTCCGGGGTCGTCACGTGCGGACGCTGGTGGCCGGCGACCTTCCCGCCGGCGATCACCGGCGGACCTGGGATGGTCGCGACCGGAGCGGCCGCATGGCGCCGTCGGGCGTGTACCTGGTGCGGCTGACCACGCCGGCGGGGACGGCCCGGGGGCGGGTCACGCTCGCGCGCTGAGCCGTCACCGACGGTCGGAGGTCGTCCCCGGGCCCACACCCCTGTGGCGACGGCCTCCTATCGCAACGGCCCGCCCAGTGCCCCGAAGTACACCGCCCCGAACCCGTCGAGCGCCGCGCGCACCGGCGGGGCGGGGTCGCCGTAGACGTGCAGGGCGATGGGCTCGGCGCAGCCGAGGAAGCGCTCGGCGAAGGTCGTCCCGAAGGTCCCGATGTGGGCCATGGCCGCATCGTCGTCCGCGTAGCGCTCGAGGATGTGGCAGGTGGAGCCGTCCTCGGAGAGGTACCAGTCGTACGCCTGGGCGCCGGGCTCTTCCCGCGTGGAGGCGACCATCTCGTGCATCAGCGTACGGAAGGTCTCGAGCTGGCCGGGGCGCAGGCTGACCTGCAGGTTCCAGGCGACGGGCGAGGGCATGACCGGGCTCCCTGGTCGGTGGCGGGGGCGGGCCCGATCGGCGCGCTGGTGGAGCCGATCGGCGAAGGGGTGGACCCGCCTGTCCGGAGGATCGTAGCAGATCCGAGCAAAAAGGTCGTTATTAGTCAGGTCATATCCGCGCCGGCTCCTGCGAGCCGGTCGCTCATGGCCGGGCCGTCCGGCTGCAGACCGACAGGAGAGCCGACCATGTTCAAGGCCCGCGCCTACTCCGCCGCCAGCGCCACCGCGCCGCTGGCCGCCGACACCATCGACCGCCGCGCCACCACCGAGACCGACGTGCAGATCGCGATCCTCTTCTGCGGCGTCTGCCATTCCGACCTGCACACCGTCCGCAACGACTGGGCGAGCTTCATGCCCACGGTCTACCCCTGCGTGCCGGGGCACGAGATCGTCGGGCGGGTGACGGCGGTGGGGTCGTCCGTGACCCGGTATCAGGTGGGCGACGTGGTGGGCGTGGGCTGCCTCGTGGACTCCGACCACACCTGCCCGGCCTGCCAGGCGGACCAGGAGCAGTTCTGCCCCGGCGGCGTGTTCACCTACAACGCCCCGGACCGGCACCTCGGCGGCGTGACCTACGGCGGGTACTCCGAGAGCATCGTGGTGGACGAGCGGTTCGTGCTGCGCGTGCCGGAGAACCTGGACCTGGCCGGCGTGGCGCCCCTGCTGTGCGCGGGGATCACCACCTACTCGCCCCTGCGCGCCCGCGGCGTCAAGGCGGGCATGAAGGTGGGCGTGGTGGGCCTGGGCGGCCTGGGCCACATGGGCGTGAAGTTCGCCCGCGCGTTCGGCGCCCACGTGGTGGTGTTCACCACGTCGCCCGGCAAGGCGGAGGACGCCAGGCGGCTGGGTGCGCACGAGGTGGTGAACTCGCGGAAGGACGAGGAGATGGCCGCCCACGCCGGCACCTTCGACGTGATCCTCGACACCGTGTCCGCCCCCCACGACATCAACGCGTACCTGAACCTGCTCACCCTCGACGGCAACCTCACCCTGGTGGGCGCGCCCAGCGAGCCGCTGCCCGTCTCCGCGTTCGCCCTCCTGTTCGGCCGCCGCAGCCTGTCCGGCTCGCTCATCGGCGGCATCGCCCAGACCCAGGAGATGCTCGACTTCTGCGGCGAGCACGGCATCACCGCCGACGTCGAGGTGATCCCCATCCAGCGGATCAACGAGGCCTACGAGCGCATGCTGAGGTCGGACGTGAAGTACCGCTTCTCCATCGACATGGCGTCGTTGAAGGGGGAGTAGGGCCGCGAGCCAGCGGGCGAGCGAGCGGGAGCGAAGCCGGGCACGGGCGTGGGCGGGCGTGCGCGGTTGAGCGTGGGTGAGCGCGGACGAGCGCGGGCGTGCCCGGCCCGGCCCGCCGTCGCGGCGGCGGCCGGCTGCGCCGCTGGCGGGCGCCTTGCAGCTCCGTGCGAAATCTGCGTGGAGTCTCCGCAGATCCCGGACCATCCATCAACCGTGTGCGACCGCCATGCGCAGGCGCACGACCCTCGGGCCCGACACACCCCTGCCCGGCACACCCCTGCCCGGCACCCTCGAGGTCGGGTCCCCGTGGTCGGGACGCCGGGCTCGGGATCACCGGGGCGGGCGATGCCGGGCTCGGGACCACGCGGGCCCGGGGCCATCGGCGCCCCGGCAGCCGGTCCGGTAAAAAAAAAACGCGCCCCCGCGAACTTTTCTCTTACAAGACGCCGGGTTCGTTCGTTCCTCCCCCGACGGCGCGATGGTTCTCGCCAGCGCCCACAGGTTGGGGGAGGGGAGGAGGAAGGCCCGGCTGCCCGTCTCGATGGGTGGCCGGGCCAGACTTTCCCGGCTGCAGGGGACCGTGCCCGGCCACCGTGGGCCCACCACCCACCACCCGACGCGCCGCCGGCCCACTCGCCGGCCCACCCGCCCACGCCCCGCTCACCACCGAGAACGTTTCCTGATCGCGAACCGACGTGATAGGATGGCGACGTCCTGATCGGCTCGGACCGGCGGCTGGTCGCCGGGAGACACCGGTTGCCGGCGTCGCCCGGTCACCAGGTGCGGACCACCCCTGCGAGATCCCGGGGACCATGATCGGCAAGACCCTCGCCCACTACGAGATCACCGCGCTGCTCGGCCGTGGCGGGATGGGCGAGGTCTACCGTGCGCACGACACGAGGCTCGGCCGCGACGTGGCGCTCAAGCTGTTGCCGCGGGAGTTCTCGGACGACCCCGAGCGCGTCGCCCGCTTCCGGCGCGAGGCGCGGACCCTCGCCAGCCTGCAGCATCCGAACATCGCGGCGATCCACGGCCTGGACGAGGACCAGGGGCATCTGTTCCTGACCATGGAACTGGTCGAGGGCGAGGACCTCGCGGCGCGGCTCGGCCGCGGCGCCCCGGGACTGGACGAGGTCCTGGAGATCGCCGTCGGCATCGCCCAGGGGCTGGAGGCCGCGCACGAGCGGGGCGTGGTCCACCGCGACCTCAAGCCGGCCAACGTGAAGATCGCGCCGGACGGGACGGCGAAGATCCTCGACTTCGGGCTGGCCCGGGCCATGACCGGCGAGACCGTGGGCGAGCAGGACCCCGGGACCTCGCCCACCATCACCGCGGCCATGACGCAGGCCGGCACCATCCTCGGCACCGCCGGCTACATGTCCCCCGAGCAGGCGCGGGGGCGTGCGGTGGACCACCGGGCCGACATCTGGGCCTTCGGCGTCATGCTCTGGGAGATGCTCGCCGGCGAGCCGCTCTTCGCGGGCGAGACCACCAGCGACGTGCTCGCGGGCGTGCTGAGGCAGGAGATCGACCCCGGCCGGATTCCCGTCGCCACCCCGCCCCGCGTCCGGCGGGTCCTCGCCCGCTGCCTGCAGCGGGATCCGCGGCAACGTCTGCACGCCATCGCCGACGCGCGCATCGAGCTGCAGGCCACCGGGGAGACGGCCGACGGGTGGGGCGGAGAACGGGACGCCGGGATCGGTGGCCAGGCGGGGCCGTCCCGTTCGCGGGGGACGTCTCCGCCGCCGGGGTCGTCCCGGCTGCCCTGGCTCCTGGCGGCCGCCCTGGCGGTGGCC
>JAASSM010000289.1 GCA_021767885.1 bacterium
CCATGGCCGGCGCCTGCAGCGGCCGCGCCACCCCGAAATCCAGGAGCTTGAGCTCGCCGCGGGCGGTGACCAGGATGTTCGAGGGCTTCAGGTCGCAGTGCAGCACCATGCGCCGGTGCGCCGCATCGACGGCCTGGCAGACGTCGGTGAAGAGGTCCAGGCGCGCGCCCAGGTCCAGATCCTGCTGCTCGCAGTGCTCGGTGAGGGGTCGTCCGGTGACGCGCTCCATGACCAGGTAGGGGTGGCCATCGTCGCTGACGCCGCCGTCGTAGAGGTGGGCGATGCGGGGATCGTCCAGGCGGGCGAGGATCTGGCGCTCGGCCAGCAGGCGGTCGCGCAGGGGCGAGTCGGGATCCACGGCGAGCATGAGCTTGATGGCGGCGTCGGCCTCGTACTGGCCATCGGCGCGGCGGGCGGCATAGACCACGCCCATGCCGCCCTCGCCCAGGATGCCGGTGAGCTCCCAGGCCCCCAGACGCTGGCCCACCCGCGCCTCGGGGGCGTCGCCGGTGGTGGCGTGCTCGATGAGCCGGGCGGCCGCCTCGCCGGCCGGCCGGGCGAGCCGCTCGTCGGCCGCGGCCCGCTCGCTGTCGGCCAGGAAGGCGCGCGCCTCGGCGGCCAGGTCCGCGTCGGTGGCGGCCAGATGCGCGAGCCGGCTCCGCTGCTCGGCCGGCGGCAGGTCCAGGAGCTGGTCGAGGACCGCGTCCAGGCGGCGCCAGCGGTCGCGATCGAGGGGCGTCACGACGGCCGCTCCGGCTCGCCCGCGAGCATGCGGTGCAGGAGGGTCCGGGCCTTGACCCAGTCGCGGCGGACCGTGCGGTCGGTGACGCCCAGGGCGAGGGCGGTCTCCTCCTCGGTGAGGCCGCCGAAGAAGCGGCATTCCACCACGCGGGCCAGGCGGGGCGCGAGCTCCTCGAGCCGCGCGAGGGCGTCCTGGACGGCGAGGATGTCCTCGGCCTGGGCGGAGATCTGCAGGTGGGCGTCGTCCAGGGTCACCTGCTGGCGGTCGCCGCCGCGCTTGAGGGCCTGCTTCTGGCGGGCGATGTCGATGAGGATGTTGTGCATCACGCGAGCGTAGACCGCGAGGAAGTGGCCGCGGTTCTCCCAGCTCAGCCGCGTCTGATCGGCGAGGCGCAGGAAGGCCTCGTGGACCAGGCCGGCGGTGTGCAGGGTGAGCTGGCCGCCGCGCAGGCGCAGGTGGCGGCGGGCGAGGCGGCGGAGGTCGTCGTAGAGGAGGGTGACCAGGGTCTCGAAGGCGGCCTTGTCGCCGGCGTCGAGGTCGAGCAGGAGGCTGGTCACGTCGGGTTGCTGCTGGGACACGGCGCGGAATCCTCGGGACGACGGCTCGGGGGCCGGGCAGCCACGGCGGCGAAAACGCCCACAAAATAGGTCCGAATATGGCCGGCCGACACCCTGGCCGCGTCCGACGCCGGCCCCGGTCACCGGTCCTCATCAAAAAAAACCTGTCCGGTATGCTTTTCCGTTTCCGTGTTCTCTTCTTGCCGGCCCTCCCGGGGCCCACCGGAACCCGGAGTCTCAGCGGAAAGCGAGCGACCATGCATCCACGACCGAAGATCCTCGCCGCCGCGGCCCTGGCGCTGCTGCTCGGCCTGGCCACGGCCGAGATCTGGGCGTCGGTCACCGACGGCCTCTCGCCAGCGGTGGTGGCCAGCGGTGGTGGCGTCATGCTCAGCGGCGACGGCGCGGTGGAGCTGAGCGGCACCTCCGGGCAGCCGGTGGTGGGCCTGTCCGACGGCGGCTCCTACGAGGTGCACGCCGGCTTCTGGTCCTTCGCGCGGTTCTCCACGCCCGTCATCGACCAGGTGCCCGGCGCCGTCGACCGCCTGCATCCGGCCTACCCCAACCCCTTCAATCCGGCCACCACGGTGCGGTTCACCCTGGCGCGGTCCGGACCGGTCCGCGTGGCCATCTACGACGTGCGTGGCCGGCTGGTGCGGCGGCTCGTGGATCAGCACCTGCCCGCCGGCACCCACGAGCACACCTGGCGCGGCACCGACCTCGCCGGCGAGGCCGTGGCCAGCGGCATCTACGTCCTGCGGCTGCAGACCGACCAGGGCCACGTCCATCAGAAACTCACGCTCCTGAAGTGATCCCGGAGGAACCACCATGCGCTCCATGATCCCCGTTCTCGTCCTGCTCGCCCTCGTGGTGGCCGCCGCGGCGCCGGCGCAGACGCCCCTGAGCAACAGCTTCACCTACCAGGGGCGCCTGTTCCTCGACGGCGGCGCGGTGCAGGGCAGCGCCGACCTGCGGCTGACGCTCTGGAACTCGCCCACCGGCGGCGCCACCGTGGGCCAGGAGGTGGCCGTGGACGACGTCGTGGTCACCGACGGCGTCTTCAGCGTGGAGCTGGACTTCGGGCCCGGCGTCTTCGACGGCGACAGCCGCTGGCTCGACATCCGTGTCCGCGCGCCCCACGATCCCAACGACACCGAGCCCTTCACCAACCTCACGCCGCGCCAGGAGATCACCGCGGTGCCCTATGCGCTGCACGCGCTCAACGGCGGCGGCTCCGGCGGCGGCGGGCTCTGGGAGCTGCAGGGCGGCAGCATCGTCAACACCGACGGACGCTTCGTGGGCATCAACCGCGGCAGCCCGCAGACCTCGGCCGAGGTGTTCGGCGTCCACGCCCCGGTCACCGGCGGCTACGGCGGCATGTACGTCAGCACCGAGGGCGAGACGGCCTGGCCGTTCTACGGCTACAGCGCCGGCGGCGTCAACGCGGCCTGGACCTACCTCAACGGCTCGGACCAGTCCTGGCGCCTGTACAACGGCGGCGTGCGGCTGACCGTGGGCAACGACGGCAACGTGGGCATCGGCACCACCGTACCGGGCGCGCGCCTGACCGTGGCCGGCCTCATCGAGTCCACCAGCGGCGGCATCAAGTTCCCCGACGGTTCCATCCAGACCAGCGCCGGCGGCGGGGCGGGCGGCGGCAGCGACCTCGTGCTGATCAACAGCGTCGGCTCCACCGCGGTGGAGCTCTTCGCCGACGACCCCCAGGGCGGCAACCCGCCCGCCGGGGCCGTGGCCAACCTCTACGACGCGTCCGGCGACAAGACCGTCGAGCTCGACGCCGGCACCAGCGGGGGCGGATCCCTGTCGCTGCGCACCAACGAGGGCCTGCGCACCGTGCGCCTGCTCGCCGACTACACCAGCGGCGGCGGCGGACTCCTGGAGGTCGACCAGGGCGATGGCTCGAC
The DNA here is from genome assembly GCA_021767885.1 of bacterium. The sequence goes on from JAASSM010000289.1 coordinate 3,225, forward strand.
CGGCGTGCGCATCCTCGGCCACGGCGGGTTCAGCGACGGAACGCGGGGCGGCGAGATCTGGATGGACAACATCGCCGGCGACCGTGCCATCACCATCGCCTCCAACTACGACGGCACCAGCGAGAGCCGCATCGTGGTGGACGTGGTGGAGATCCGCGGCGGCTCCGACCTCTCCGAGCAGTTCGACGTGCTCGAGGGGCGCGACTTCATCGAGCCTGGCACCGTGGTGAGCATCGACCCCGAGCGGCCCGGGGCACTGCGCATGAGCCAGCAGGCGTACGACCGGCGGGTGGCGGGGATCGTCAGCGGCGCCGGCGGCGTCAAGCCGGGCATGCTCATGGGCCAGCGCGGCACCGCCGCCGACGGCGAGCTGCCCGTGGCGCTCACCGGCCGCGTCTACTGCAAGGTGGACGCCAGCCACGGCCCCATCCAGCCCGGCGACCTGCTGACCACCTCGACCACGCCCGGCCACGCCATGAAGGTGGCCGACCACGGCCAGGCCCAGGGCGCCATCCTGGGCAAGGCCATGACCGCGCTCGACGCCGGCCAGGGCCTGGTCCTGGTGCTCGTCTCGCTGCAGTAGGAGGGAGAAGCCGTGCTGAAGACTGGACTGCTGCAGCGCAACCTGGTGGCCACGGTCGTCCTGCTGACGGCCGTGGTCGCCGGGACGGCGACGGCGGACACGTTCCGCATCGAGATCGACTACATGGTGGACACCTCCACCATCGGCGGGCATTCCCACGAGCCCAGCCAGGCGGAGCTGGACGCGGTGATCCGCATGTTCGCCTGCCAGGGCCACGAGCTGATCCTCGAGCTGAGCGATCAGATCCCCCATCACGACGTCCTGCGGCGCGACCCCGAGACCGGCGCGTTCTTCAGCTACGACGGCGAGGCCGCGAGCTTCGGCGCCCTGAAGGACCAGTACTTCGACCGCGCCGGTCAGGCCGGCTGGCACTACTGCATCTTCGCGCACCAGTACGAGGGCATCGACGACGAGGGCAACTACTTCGA
>JAASSM010000290.1 GCA_021767885.1 bacterium
CATGGCCCAGCTCACCACCCTCCTGCAGACCGGCACGCGCCAGTCCAACGTCCGGCTGCTCATCCGCTTCCTGATCCTGCTGGTGGGGATCGTCACGCTCTACAGCGTGCTCTTCCACGTGATCATGGAGCACGAGGGGCAGAGCTACTCCTGGGTGACGGGCTTCTACTGGACGCTGACGGTGATGTCCACGCTGGGCTTCGGCGACATCACCTTCCAGGGCGACCTCGGCCGCATCTTCTCCATGGTGGTCCTGCTCAGCGGGGTGATCTTCCTGCTGGTGATGCTGCCGTTCACGTTCATCCAGTTCTTCTACGCGCCGTGGTTGGAGGCCCAGAACCGCGCCCGCGCGCCGCGCGCCCTGCCCGCCGGCACGCGCGACCACGTGATCATCACCGAGTTCGACACCGTCGCGGCCAACCTCATCCATCGCCTCGGCCAGCTCGGCTTCCAGAGCGTGGTCCTGGTGGACGACCTCGCCCAGGCCCTCGAGCTGCACGACCTCGGCTACCGCGTCATGGTGGGCGACCGCAACCACCCCGACACCTACCGCAACCTGCGCGTGGAGGACGCCGCCATGGTGGTCGCCATCCACGACGACGTCGCCAGCACCAACGTCATCTACACCGTGCGCGAGATCAGCGACCAGGTCCTGATCGTGGCCAACGCGGACCAGGACGACTCCCTCGACATCCTCGGCCTGGCCGGCAGCCGCCACGTCTTCCAGTTCCACCGCCTGCTGGGCGAGGCGCTGGCGCGGCGGGTGCTGGGGGTCAGCCTGCGGGCCAACGAGGTGGGCCGCATCGATGACCTGGTGGTGGCCGAGCTGCCCACCATGGCCACCACCCTGGTGGGCCAGACGCTCCTGGAGAGCGGCCTGCGCGAGCGCACCGGCGTCAACGTGGTGGGGGTGTGGGATCGGGGGTCGTTCCACCTGCCCACGCCGCAGACCCGCCTGGACCCGAGCACGGTCCTGGTGGTCGCCGGCACCGACCGGCAGCTCGAGGACTTCCAGGCCGCGGTGCAGGCCCCGCGCCCGCCACGCGCGGCCGACGCGCCGGCCGGCCCGGTGCTCATCCTCGGCGGCGGCCGCGTGGGTCAGGCGGTGGCCGCGAGCCTCGAGGCGCGCGGGGTGGAGCACCGGATCGTGGACAAGAGCAGCTCCATCGGCAAGCAGAACGAGCGCGTGATCACCGGCAACGCGGCGGACCGCGAGGTGCTCGAGCGGGCGGGCCTGGGCCAGACGCCATCGATCATCATCACCACCCACGACGACGACCTCAACGTCTACCTCACCATCTACTGCCGCCGCCTGCGCCCCGACGCGCAGATCATCAGCCGCGCCAGCCTGAACCGCAACGTGGCCACCCTGCACCGCGCCGGCGCCGACCTGGTGATGTCCTACAGCGCCATCACCACCGCGACCATCGTCAACCTCCTGCGGCCGGGCCGGCAGCTCCTGCTGGCGGAGAACGTGAACGTCGCGAGCATCGGCATCGCGCCCGGCCAGGTGGGCCGCACGCTCCTGGACCTGAACCTGCGCCAGACGACCGGCTGCAGCGTGATCGCCGTCAAGCGCGCCGGCCGCCAGATGGCCAACCCCGATCCCCGCGAGCCGCTGGAGGCCGGCGACGAGCTGGTGCTGGTGGGCGATGCGGACACCCTCGCCGGGATGACGGCGCGGGGGGTGGCGGGGTGACCGGGCGTGGGGTGAGCGGTGGGCGCCCGCGGGTACCCCTTGACGCGGCTGGTGACGGGGCAGCAGAGGGCCAGGCCCACGGCCTGATTGTACGACCGCGGCGAGATCACCAGCGCCGGCCGATGCCCGGCCTGCTCCGACCCCGCCTGGGGGTCGAACTGCAGCCAGACGAGATCGCCCCGGTCCGGAGCCCGATCGGGGGCGTCATCCGCACCGCGATCCGACGAGCGGCCACGGCCGCGGCGCGGGCCTACCAGGCCTCGCCGCCCACGGCGTCGCCGGTCTCCACCTCGCCGTGCAGGTTCTGTTCCGTGACGCCGGCCAGCAGGCCGTCGAGGGTGTAGCGCGGCGCCGGAACGGCCGCGACCACGCGGTCGGGAAAGCGGCGCACCCCGGCCACGGACTGGACGGATGATACCGCCGAGGTACACCGCGGTGTACCTCCAGCCGCCTCCAGTGCAACAATGATCCGCCCGCCCGGACCACTTTTGCCCGATCATCGCGAGTTTTCGAATCGTGTGCGCCCTGGCGTCTGGCGCCCCTGAACGAAGTGTCCAGCACTGCCGCACACATCGTTCAGGAATCCCCGGCGGCATCCGGGCGACGTGGCGGCGCTGCTGCGATTCTGGCCGGCGTCGCGCCCGGCCCCGCCTTCCTATAAAGAAAACTGGTATACAGCTTGCACCGCGGGCGACGACCGACCGTCGCGCCCGGTGGCGGACCAGACCGGACCGACCGGCTCCTGCCGGCGCGACCGATCGCGAATGATCGCGACCCGCATCGTGAAACCGAAGGAGTGGACCACCATGAAACGCCTCTCGATCTGGCTCGTGACCGTGCCCCTGATCGTCTCCCTGCTCGCCCTGGGCGCCTGCAGCGATGACGACGGCGCCACCGCGCCCGGCGGCACGGACGGACCCGGCGGCGGCGACGACCCCGTCGTCGAGTTCGACGGCGCGGTGATGTTCGCGGCCGTCAAGCAGGCGGCGCCCGCCTTCACCGCGGGGACGGCCAAGGCGGAGATCTCCGACCCCGCCCTGCAGGTCGCCTTCCAGCTGCTGCGCGAGTACACCTACCCCGATGACGAGGGCGTCATCGACATGAGCAACATCTACAAGGTGCTCTGGGAGGCCAGCGGTTACATGGAGAACGCCTCGCGCGGGGCCGACCCCATCGACGCCACCGACGCGTCCATCTCCCCCTACGCCTTCAGCGACTTCCTGGGCGACGACTACTCCCTCGGCGACGCGCAGGAGGAGTCCGACGGCTACGGCCGCAGCACCGCCCACGCGGTGGTGGGCACCGAGCAGCGCATGCTCGTGACCTACAAGTGGGCGCCCCAGCCCACCGACCAGATCACCATCGGCGTGATCCAGGCCCGCTACGACACCACCACCACCGAGGTCAGCCTGCGCTTCGCCCAGACCGTGCAGTACCCCGCCGGCAGCCCCATGGGCGGCGCCGAGGGCGACGGCTTCGCCATCCGTGCGCGGATCGACGGCAACGCCACCACCCACGCCTTCGAGCTGCAGATGGCCATCGGCGAGACCTCCCTGGTGGGCAAGGGCATCTCCCGCGGCGACAGCAACCACTTCCTCTTCCGCAGCGGCGACCAGTACTACGCCATCGCGGCCGGCGCCAGCGAGGACGACCTCGCCGCGATCACCCCCACCACCCTGGCCGCGGTGCCCGACGTCTGCGCCGACTACGCCGACGCCGTCAGCCAGGCCACGCCCTACGACCTGGACACCGACCTGCCGGCCCTCGACCTCAGCGACTTCGACGGCGGCGTCGCCGGTACGCCGGTGAAGTACCTCATGTTCTGAGCGGCGCGGGCACCGCGCCGGCGGATCGGCTCGTGTTCCGGGCCGGCCCGACCCCGTATCCACGTGAAGAGGACCCGGGATTCCCGGGTCCTCTTCTTCAGGTCTGGCGCACCGGATCCAGCATCACTTGACGAGCGTCAGCTTCTGCACCGCGCGCTTCGGGCCACGGCGGAGCTCGGCCACGTAGGTGCCGCTGGCCGCGCGGGCGCCGGCCTGGTCGCGGCCGTTCCAGACCACGGCGTGCTGGCCGGCGGGGCGGTCCTCGTCCACCAGGGTGGCGACGGTGCGGCCGCGCAGGTCCAGGACGCGCAGCTGGACGTGGCCGGCCTCCTCGGTGCGGAAGGCGATCTCGGTGCGGGGGTTGAACGGGTTGGGCGCCGGCTGCTGCAGGGCGAAGCCGCCGGGCGTGGGCGGGGTGAGCACGCCCACGGGCAGGTCGCCGTAGATGCCCACCAGGACGCGCAGCTCGCCGGCGGACGTGGAGTACGCGTCACCGTCGTCGCGGATGGTGTAGGCGATGAAATCGGTGCCCTCGAAGCCGGCGTCGGGCTCGTAGGTGAAGCTGCCGTCGGTGGACATGGAGGCCTCGCCGTGCTCGGGCGTCGAGTAGCTGGTGGCGATGAACCCGTCGCCGTCGGGGTCGAGATCGTTGCGCAGGACGCCCGTGGGCTCACCGATGGCGAGGGGCTGGCCGGCGGGCG
>JAASSM010000291.1 GCA_021767885.1 bacterium
GCTCAGCCGCTCCCTGGTCCTGGTGAAGTAAGCTCTCATCCCGCCCGCCGGTCCGCGGACCGGCCCACGCGCCCCGGGGCTCCGGCTCCGGGGCGCGCGTCTCTCCCTGGATGATGGCCTTTTAACAACAATGGGACATGATTAACAGCTTTTCTCTCGTGAGGCCGGCGGCCTCGGCGTGGCGTGCGACCAGCGTCTCGTCGACGGGCTCTTGACCGGGACTTGACCGGACTCCCCGTGCGGCCGGAAATCCGTCCACGAGAGGCGGCTCGGGCCGACAGGTCTTGACGGGGGATCAAGAACGGGTGACGCGTGCTCGCGGTTTTTCATGAAAATGATCGCCGGGCATCACTTAAAGGTTGTTTTATTTTTCACGGATAACATCCTTGAGGCAGATCTCCCGTGGCGGGGGACCGTGCGCCCTTGAGGCGCCATCAAGCGCGGGACACCGTGACGCCCGGCGGTTCTCCGTCCGCAAGCACCCGCCTCAAGGAGAGTGTCCATGGTCCTGTTGACCGAACGCGACCGCATCCGGCGCTCGCTCGCCGAGCTGGTGGAGCATCACGGCGCCCGCCGCAGCAGCCTGCTGCCCATCCTCCAGGAGATCCAGCGACAGCACTACCACATCTCCGAGTACGCCATGCAGGTGGTGGCCGACCTGCTCGGCATCCATCCGGTGGAGGTGTTCGCGGTGGTGTCGTTCTACAGCTTCCTGGACTTCCAGCCCAGGGGGCGCTTCATCATCCGCGTCTGCCGCACCATGTGCTGCCACATGCAGGGCAAGGACCGGGTGGCCCGGCAGCTGGAGACCGATCTCGGGATCCGGTTCGGCGAGACCACTCCCGATGGCCGCTTCACCCTGGAGTGGGCCAACTGCATCGGCATGTGCGACCTCGGTCCCGCCCTGCTGGTCAACGACCGCGTCTACACCCGGGTCACGCCCGACGAGGTCCACCGCATCATCGAGGAGTGCCGCAAGGTCTTCGGTGCGCACCACCTCCAGACCCAGGAGGTGTGACCGTGATCAAGAGCTTCATCCACAAGCGCCTGACCTTCCGCGACATCGATCCCGACGCCGGGCTGCGCCGGGCCACCGGGATGTCCGGACCGCAGATCATCGAGGCCATCGCCACCTCGAACCTCAAGGGCCGCGGGGGCGCCGGCTTCCCCACCGGCGTGAAGTGGCGGTTCTGTCGCGAGGCCCGCGGCGAGCAGAAATACGTGGTCTGCAACGCCGACGAGGGCGAGCCCGGGACCTTCAAGGACCGCGTGATCCTCACCGAGTTCCCGGACCTCGTGTTCGCCGGCATGACCATCGCCGCCCGCGCGGTGGGGGCCACGCGCGGCATCGTCTACCTGCGGGGCGAGTACACCTACCTGCGCGAGGGTCTGGAGACCGCCCTGCAGGGGCGGCGGGAGCGCGGCCTGCTCGGCGACCGCGTGATGGGCCAACCGGACCTCGCCTTCGACATCGAGATCCGCATGGGCAGCGGCGCCTACGTCTGCGGCGAGGAGACCGCGCTCATCGAGTCCCTGGAGGGGCACCGCGGCGAGTCCCGCAACCGTCCGCCCTTCACCGCCGACACCGGGATGAACGCCGCGCCCACCGTGGTCAACAACGTGGAGACCTTCGCCTGGGCGGCCTCCATCCTCGACCGCGGACCGGACTGGTTCCGCGTGATCGGGACCGACCAGTCCACCGGTTTCAAGCTCTTCAGCGTCTCCGGCGACATCGACCGTCCCGGGGTCTACGAGCTGCCCCTGGGCATCTCCGTGGCCGACCTGCTCGCCGCCGTGGGCGGCGAGAACGCCAAGGCGGTGGTGATCGGCGGCGCGGCCGGACGCTGCGTGCCGCGGGACGAGTTCGCGCGCAAGGTCTGCTACGAGGACGTGCCCACCGGCGGCGCGGTGATCGTCTTCGGGCCAGGCCGCGACATGCTCGACGTGGCGGAGAACTTCCTGGAGTTCATGTGCGAGGAGAGCTGCGGGCAGTGCACGCCCTGCCGCGTGGGCAATCCCAAGCTGCTGGAGTGCGTGCGCATGCTCAAGGGCGGCACCTGCTCGGCCGCCTACCTGCGCGAGATCGTGGCCCTGGGCGAGTCCATCCACATCGCCAGCAAGTGTGGCCTCGGCCAGTCCAGCGGCAACGTCTTCCTGTCCATCGTGGAGCACTTCCGCGACGAGATCATGGGGCGGGCGGTCACCACCGTCTGAACCGCAGCACCGAGGAGTCATCATGGCCGAGAAGATCATCATCGACGACGGCGAGTGCCGGGCCCCGACCTCGATGCGGCGCAGCCGACCCGAGGTGGAGCGCGACGCCTCCCATCCGGTGACCATCACCATCGACGACCGCGAGACCACCGTGCCCTTCGGCACCACCATCCTCGAGGCCGCCCGCAAGCAGGGCGTCAAGATCCCCACCCTCTGCTTCCACGAGGACCTCTGCATCGCCGGCGCCTGCCGCGTCTGCCTGGTGGAGGTGGCCGGCCACCGCGTCCTGCACGCGTCCTGCGCCTACCCCATCACCGAGCCCATCCAGGTCCTCACCAACACGCCACGCGTGCGCCGCGCCCGTCGCCACATGATCGACCTGCTGCTCAGCGAGCACGTGGGCGAGTGCTACACGTGCTGGCGCAACAACAACTGCGAGCTGCAGGCCCTGGCCAGGGAATACGGCGTCCGCCACTTCCGCTTCGGCCACGCCACCGAGCGCCGCACCCAGCCCGACACCTCCAGCTACGCCGTCACCCGCGACATGGACAAGTGCGTCCTCTGCCGCCGCTGCGTCCGCACCTGCATCGACCTGCAGGAGGTGGGCGTGCTCGAGGCCATCGGCCGCGGACACGAGAGCAGGATCGGCACGTTCATGGACCGCGACCTCGGCACCGTGGTCTGCATCAACTGCGGGCAGTGCATCAACCGCTGCCCCACCGGCGCGCTGCGGGCCAAGGATCCCGGCGACGAGGTCTGGGCCGCCATCGACGATCCCACCAAGCACGTGGTGATCCAGACCGCGCCGAGTCCCCGCGCCGGCATCGGCGAGTGCTTCGGCCTGCCGCCCGGCACGCCCATGACCATGAAGATGAACACCGCGCTGCGCCGTTGCGGCTTCGACCGCGTGTTCGACACCAACTTCACCGCGGACCTGACCATCATCGAGGAGGGCACCGAGCTCATCCTGCGCCTGCACCGAGCCCTGGTGCAGGGGGATGCCACGGTGGCCCTGCCGCAGTTCACGAGCTGCTCGCCGGGATGGGTCAAGTTCCTCGAGCACTTCTACCCCGAGTTCATCCCCAACCTCAGCTCGGCCAAGAGCCCCCAGCAGATGTTCGGCGCGCTCATCAAGACGTTCTACGCGCAGCAGGCGGGCGTGCATCCGGCGGACATCGTCTCGGTGGCGCTCATGCCCTGCACCGCCAAGAAGTTCGAGTGCAACCGCCCGGAGATGTGCGACAGCGGTTACAAGGACGTCGACTATGGCCTGACCACTCGCGAGCTGGCCCGCATGATCCAGCAGGCGGGCATCGATCTGCCGGCCATGCCCGAGGGCGACTTCGACGATCCCTTCGGCACCGCCACCGGCTCGGGCGTGATCTTCGGTGCCACCGGCGGCGTCATGGAGAGCGCCCTGCGCTGCGTCATCGAGCTGGTGACCGGCCACGTGGTGGAGGACTTCTACGACCACGCCGACATCGTCCCCATCCGCGGCTTCGACGGGATCCGCATGGCCGAGATCCCCATCGCCGAGACCGGCCCGGTGCCGGAGCTCATCGCGCACCTGGTGCCGGACTGGGAATGGCTCCGCGGGGTGACGCTCAGGGTGGGCGTGGCCCATGGCACGGCCAACGCCAAGCGGGTCCTCGAGGACATCGCCCGGGGCGGGCCGTTCAGCGAGTGCCACTTCATCGAGTTCATGGCCTGTCCGGGAGGCTGCCTCGGCGGCGGCGGCCAGCCCATCCCCACCGGTCCGGAGATCCGGGCCCGCCGGGCGGAGGCCATCTATGCCGAGGACGCCGGCGCCCGCGTGCGCAAGAGTCACGAGAATCCGGCCATCGCGCACATCTACGGGGAGTTCCTGGACGACGGGCCCTGCGGCGAGAAGAGCCATCGTCTGCTGCACACGCACTACGTCGAGCGCGGGAAGTACATCGGCTGATGCCGTCCCGATACCGTGACCCGCCCGCCGGCCGCCGGGCTCAACCCC
>JAASSM010000292.1 GCA_021767885.1 bacterium
CAGCATCGCCGCGCCGATGCGCTCGTGAGCGTCGGGAGCCAGGACGTCCTGCCGGGTCAGGCCGATGGAGAAGCCATGGCTCTTGCGGCGCAGCTCGTCCGCGAGGGGATGGTCCCTGGGGAACCCGGCCGGGACGCGCTGGAGCTGCTCGCCGAAACGCTCGTAACCGGCGTCGTCGAGCGCCGCGATCACGGTCCGCCAGCGGTCCGGGGCGGCGGCGATGGCCTCGCGGACGGGCCGCAGCACCGCCGTCGGTGGCCGCCACATGCCGCCGGCCACGAACGACCCCCGCGGCTCGATGTGCAGGTAGATCCCCGGCGCATGGATGTCCTTCCCGGACTCGTGTCCGAAATACATGCCCACGTGGGTCTTGTAGGGGCTCTTGTCCTTCTTGAAGCGGACGTCCCGGAAGATCCGCAGCAGCGACCCGCCGTGCGGACGCGGGTCTACCACCAGATGGGGGCTCACGGCCCGGACCTGGGGCCCGAGGTCGGCCACGAAGCGCACCCCCGCGTCCCGGTAGTGCTCCTCGTAGCGGTGCCGGTGGTCGTTGAACCACGCCCGGTCATTGTGTGCGGCGAGGTCGTCGAGGAACGAGAAGAGCGACCGGGTGAAGTACGGCTTGGCCATGGGAGACGACTCCTGGTCAGGCATTCGGGATGATCGATCATGGTGGATCGATCACGGTGGTCGGGGCTGCGGCGAGCCGGCCTGGTCCGGCTTCCGCCGCTCATGGAAGCCATGGTCGTGCCGGTCGGCAAGACCGGGTGGGATCCGGGGCGCCGGCAGGCCCCGCTGCAGGCGGTCGTGGACGAAGCGGTGGCAGCGGCTGCAGAGCGTGACCAGGTTCGCCGGCGCATGGGTTCCGCCGAGTGCGCGCGGGACGATGTGATGCACTTCCAGGAAGCGCACCGCCCCGCAGCCCGGCGCCCGGCACCGGTGGCCGTCGCGGGCGATGATCGCCGCCCGCCGCGTGGGGGAGAGGGGATGATGGTTGCGGCCGTCGTCATGGATGCGGGCGTTCTCGACCACCGCCTCCGCCACGGCCCCGCTCACGGGCCTTCGGCCGCCCTGGGTGACCACCTCGGCGCGCCGGCAATCGCGGCACTGGTAGAGGACCACGCTGTAGGGCGACGCGGCGACGATCGGGCCGCGATCTGGCCGTCCGTCCCGGCCGCCATCCCGCCCATTGTCCGGATCCTGGCCTGCGGGTGCCACATGGGGGGCGCCGGCTGTCCCGGGCACGCTGGCGAGGGTCTCGAGGGCCACCAGGACCACCTCTGCGCGGGACGCTCCCGGCGCCACCACGCGCCGCCGTCGCAGGGACTCGAGCAGGGCCTCCAGCTGGGCCAGCTGCAGCGGTGAGAGGGTCAGGCTGATCTGGACGGGCACGTCTCCCGGTGGCGGGTTCGCGCCCGGGACGGCTCCGGCGTCCGCGACGGGCAGATCCAGGGTCCCCTGCGTCGTCGGTCCTGGCGCGTCAACCGCTCCCGACGCGTCCGCCGGCGTCCGCGCGTCCCGCTGCCCTCGTGGGGTTGCTTGCCCCTGTGCGTCCGCCGGCCCCTGCGCGTCCGCCGGTGGTCCGTGCACACCATGGTTCCCCGTGTCATCGCCGACCTGCTCGCGAGCCCGAGATCTCGCGCGATCCCTCGTGCCGTTGCGCGCCTGGCGTGCCTCAGCGGCCAGCTCGCGGCGGCCCACGGAACGGGCTCGTGCGAGCCAGCGCCGGATGGTGGCCGGGTTCGCGACCCGCCCGACGATCTGGGCCTTGGTCCAGCCGATCTCGCCCGCGGCGACGGCCTCGTGCAGCGCCGGCAGGCGATCCAGGTCCCGGGCCAGGCGCTGGAACTGCCAGAACCGGTTGTCGGTGAACCCCAGGGCCTCCCGCGCGTAGACCAGGAGCGATGGGTGGCCGAGCTCGCGGTGGAGTTCGCGCTGCATGACGTCGTGGAACCACAGCAGAGCCCGGCGGCGTGCCTGATCCTCGGCATGGAGCGCACGACGGAGTTCGCCGTGGACCTGCTCGGCGGGCAGTCCCGGGCAGAAATCACGAGTGGGTGGCATGGGCGAGCCTGGCTTTCCGGGAGGAGGATGGCGAAAATATAGCGAAATTCGGTGGCGGTGCAAGGACAAATCTGCAGATATCACAGAATGATGGCTTGTGGTCGCGAGACCACTGGAAATGCTTGAAGCATAAGCGGCTGTAAAAATGTGACTTGACGGCTTGTGCCGGCACAAGTCCCCGCGACCTGCCGCAAGCTCAGCCTCGGAGAACCAGCACGACGGCGGATTCCGAACGGACCCTGAGCCGATTCCGAACGGACCCTGAGCCGATTCCGGACAGACCCTGACCTGACCCCGAGGCGACCCCGAGCCGCTCCGGAACCGCTCCTGACCGGCCCTGGACCGGCCTCCCGTCGCCGATCGCATCGACCTCGACCGCGGCGGGCAGCGACGGCCCCCATGAGCCGGTGGCGCGTGTTCTTCCGGCGCCCGCACCCGCTTCGCCCGTATCCGTCCGGACCGCGCCCCGCTTTCGCCGCCAAGTGGCCTGTGCTATCTTCTCCGGAGCCCGCCCGACCGGCGTCGGGCCGCCTGCGCAGGTGGCCGCGGCCGGCCCGGAGCGGGCATCCGCGCGTCTTGCCGCCGAACCCCGGAAAGGACCCCACGTATTCATCATGGCCGAAATCACCAAGCGCTCCGAGGACTACAGCCGCTGGTATCAGGACGTCATCCGCGCCGCCGAGCTGGCCGACAACTCGCCGGTGCGCGGTTGCATGGTCATCCGCCCCAACGGCTACGCCATCTGGGAGAACATCCAGCGCACGCTGGACGATCGCTTCAAGGAGCTCGGCCACGTCAACGCCTACTTCCCGCTGCTGATCCCCAAGAGCTTCCTCGCGCGGGAGGCCGAGCACGTCGAGGGGTTCGCCAAGGAGTGCGCCATCGTCACGCACCACCGGCTGAAGCAGACCACCCGCGACGGCAAGACCGACGTGATCCCCGATCCCGAGTCGAGGCTGGAGGAGGAGTACGTCATCCGTCCCACCAGCGAGACCGTGATCTGGGACATGTACCGCAAGTGGATCCAGAGCTACCGCGACCTGCCCATCCTGATCAACCAGTGGGCCAACGTCATGCGCTGGGAGATGCGGACGCGGATGTTCCTGCGGACCACCGAGTTCCTCTGGCAGGAGGGCCACACCGCCCATGCCACCGCCGAGGAGGGCCGGCAGGAGACCCTGCAGATGCTCGAGACGTACCGCTGGTTCGCCGAGGAGATCCTGGCCATGCCGGTGATCCCGGGCACCAAGACGGCGAACGAGCGCTTCGCCGGCGCGGTGGAGACCTACTCCATCGAGGCCATGATGCAGGACAACAAGGCCCTGCAGGCGGCCACCAGCCACGACCTCGGCCAGAACTTCGCGAAGGCCTTCGACGTCAAGTTCCAGAGCGCCGAGGGCACGGTCGATCACGTCTGGGCCACGAGCTGGGGCATGTCCACCCGCATCGTCGGCGCACTGATCATGACCCACAGCGACGACGACGGCCTGGTCCTGCCCCCGCGCATCGCCGGGATCAAGGCCGTGATCGTCCCCATCTGGAAGAACGACGACGAGAAGGCCGCGGTCTGCGACGCCGCCGGGAAGCTGGCCGCCGAGCTGCGCCCGGCCATCGGTCCGGTCCACGTGGACGACCGCGACAACCTGCGTCCGGGCTGGAAGTACAGCGAGTGGGAGCGCAAGGGCGTGCCCCTGCGCCTGGAGCTGGGGCCGCGCGACCTGGCCGGCGAGACCGTCATGCTCAAGGCCCGCCACGACCGCGCCAAGACCGTGGTCCCGTTCGCCGAGGTGGTCGCCGGCGTCCAGGCCGAGCTCGCCCGGATCCAGGACGACCTCTTCGCCCGCGCGAAGCAGCGGCTCGAGGCCAACACCTTCACCGTCGATACGTGGGAGGAGTTCCTCGACCTCTTCGAGAACCGGGGCGGTGGTTTCGCGCTCGGCCACTGGTGCGGTGACGGGGCCTGCGAGCAGACCATCCAGGACAGGACGAAGGTCACGATCCGCAACGTCCCGTTCGAGCGCGACGAGACCCCGGGCGCCTGCGTCCACTGCGGCAACCCGTCCCTCGGCCGGGTGGTGTTCGCGCAGGGCTACTAGCGCGCCCCCGGGGTCACCAGGAGAGGGCCGGCTCCCCGGGGAGCC
>JAASSM010000293.1 GCA_021767885.1 bacterium
AGCTCCAGCTTGTGCTCCTGGGCCTGGTCCAGGTCGACGGCGTCGCGCCAGTAGCCGCAGCTGTAGATCATGCGGCGATCGAGCATGGCGCGGTAGAGGTCGTTCCCCAGATCGTAATGACGACCGATGGCCCGGCGGCTCCGGCCGGAGGTCTGCAGGTTCCGCAGCCGGGCGCGCAGGTAGGCCCAGAACCACGACCGTGGGCGGAGGCGCCGGTCGAGCCGGGCGCGCAGGACCCGTGTGAAGAACTCGTCCAGGCGCTCGCAGTCCCACCAGCGGTCGACGTACGCCTCGCCCAGGGCCAGCGAACCTCCGGCCAGGACGCGGGCGTAGAGGCGCGGATCGTGGACCTGGATGTCGTGGGGTGCGGGGCCGTCGATGGCGATGCCGGCGGTCTCGAGCAGGCGGGCGATGCGGTCGCGGAGAGCGGCGCGGGACATGGCGGTCCCCCTTCTCCGGCGCCGGCGGTCGCGGACGGCTGGTCCGCGGAGGCGGTGGGCGATCGGGCGCGGGACGGCGGCCCGCGGCCGGCGCCGGGCGAGCAGGTGGCGCGTGGTGGGCCTCTGCCATCATCCTAGCGCGACGGGGCCCGGCCGTCCACGCCCCGCCCGGGGCTCCCGGCCCGCCACGCCGCCCCCGGGGACCGCCCGGGGACCGCCCCGAGCCGCGATCAGGCGCTGTTCAGGCGCGGCCGCCCCGCTCCGGCAGGCGGTACCGGATGTTCAGCATGGTGGAGATGGCGGGATAGGTCATCATCAGCCGGTAGCCGATGAACTCCGAGAGGTCCTTCTGCCGACGCGCGAAGACGTCGGAGAGGATCTCCGGATAGCGCGGGATCTGGGTCACCGCGCAGCCGCCGGCTCCCGGGCCGAGCAGGAGGGGGCGGGTGGATAGCGGCATGCGTGCTCCCTGGACGCCATCGGGCTGCAGCTTGTCGAAGAGCAGGACCTCCGGGGCCGCGACCATCTCCAGCTCCCGGTGCAGGAAGAGGTCGCAGATGGCCACCTCCGCCGGCGTGGTGACGCTCAGCCGGGCGCCGAGGAAATCCTCGCCCCGATCCACGTAACGTGGATGCATGCCGGGGAAGAAGTCGGCGAAGAAGAGGTCCATGGCGCCCGCGTTGCCGATGGGGCCGGTCTCGAGCTCGAAGCACTTGCCGGCGCCGGTGTGCCGGCAGCGCACCGGCGGCAGCGGCCGGGTGCAGAAGGCCTCGAGCAGCGGCAGGCCATGGCGTTCCATGGCCGCGGGGTCGACGGGTTCGGAGACCACGGGGACGGGCACGTCGTCGTCGTCATGGACGAAGGTGCGGTAGAGCGGCCAGGGCATGGCCCGCAGCCGGCGGAAGTTGGCCATCGCCTCGATGCGGACCACGTCGAGCTGATCGGGATCGTCCGGGTTGCGGTCGATGATCCCGGTCTTGAGCAGGGCCACCGCCTGGGCGCCCCAGATGGAGCTGGCGCCCTGGAAGATCTGGCGGCGGGCCTCCTCCTGGCGCGCCGTGACGTCGCCGTACTCCAGGCCGCCGAGCATGGCGCTGAAGGTGTCCCAGTCCCCGGCGCTGTGGGCCACCAGCGTCTCCAGCGCGGCCGCCGCCTCGCGCAGGCGGTCCACCGTTGCCGGAGGCGAGCCCTTCTGCGCGCAGGCCCGGCAGATCTTCTCCACGCGCGTGCGGTCGGGGAAGTCCATGGCGGCCGAGAGCAGATCCGGGGACGACAGCACCCGGCGCAGCCGCCAGACGAAGGTGCGGTCCAGGCCCAGCCGCTCGGCCGTGGCCCGGGTCTGGGAGGTGTCCGCGCCGGTGGCCGCCATGGCCGACAGCAGGGCGTCCCGTGCCTCGTGGAGCACGGCGAAGATGGCCTCGGGCGTTCCGTGGAGCGTCTCGGTCATGGTCCTCTGGGCCCGGGTCGCGGGTTCCGTGGCCTCGAATCTACTCGGTCGCATGGGCGCTGGCCATCTCCGATCTGAGGTGGCGGCCCCGGAGATCTCCCCCGGAACCGGGACGCGCGGTCGGGGACCACCCTAGCACATCCGGCGGCGCGCGTCTCGAATTTTGTTCTGAGACAGTTGGTGAAATGATCTTGACCGGGAACCAGGGGCCTGGTAGGGTCTGCGCATCGCCCCCGGACCGGGCGCGCCACGCGTCGCGACTGAAAGGACCCCTCATGACTCCTTGGAAACTCACGCTCCCCCTCGCCGCCCTGCTCATCGCGACCGGCGCCTCGCTGGTCGGCGCCCAGGACATCGCCATGACCCGCGTCACCGACGGCGGCCTCGTCGACGTGGACGACTGGACCTACGGCGCCGGCTGGGCCGACTACGACCAGGACGGCCACCTCGACCTCTTCGTGCCCCACTACGACGAGCCCAACGAGCTGTACCGCAACGACGGGGACGGCACCTTCACCCGCGTCGAGGGCACGCCCATGGCCGCCTCGGACGGCAAGTCCATCGCCTGCGCCTGGGCCGACTACGACAACGACGGCTGGGTGGACCTCTTCGTGGCCTGCACCGCCGTGGGCGGCGTCGAGACCGCCGACAACGAGCTCTACCGCAACGACGGCGACGGCACCTTCACGCGCATCACCGAGGGGTCGTTGGTCACCGACACCGACTGGTCGCTGGGCGCCGCCTGGGGCGATTACGATCAGGACGGCCGCCTGGACCTCTTCGTGGCCAACTTCCGCGAACCCAACGCCCTCTACCACAACAACGGCGACGGCACCTTCACCCGGATCGCCGAGGGCGACATCGCCACCGACGCCGAGGCCTCCTACACCCCCTCGTGGGTGGACTTCGACCTGGACGGCGACCTCGACCTCTTCGTCGTCAACAACCTGGGCAGCGGCCTGCCGGCCGACAGCAACGCCCTGTACCGCAACGACGACGGCGTGTTCGTCCGCGTCACCGACACCATCCTCTCCCAGGACGGGGCCGAGTCCACCACCGTCTCCTGGGCCGACTACGACAACGACGGCGACCCCGACTGCTTCGTGGGCAACCAGAACTGGAACGGCGCCACCAACCTGCTCTACCGCAACGAGGGCGACGGCACCTTCACCGCGGTCACCGGCATCGACGTGGTCACCGACGACACCAACAACTTCGGCAGCGAGTGGGTGGACGTGGACAACGACGGCTGGATCGACCTGACCGTCACCGCCAACCAGTCCGGCAACCGCTTCAACAAGCTCTACCGCAACAACGGTGACGGCACCTTCACCAGCGTCAGCGGCAACGCCTACACCGACGACGAGGAGCGCAGCCTCGGCCAGGCCTGGGCGGACTTCGACGGCGACGGCTGGCTCGACGTCTACGTCACCGAGCAGAGCGACCCCAACCAGCTCTACCGCAACACCACCGCCAACGGGAACCACTGGGTGGCCCTGCGCCTGCATGGCCTCGATTCCAGCGCCGACGGCCTGGGCGCCCGCGTGGTGGTCACCGCCGGCGGCACCACCCAGACCCGCTGGCACACCGGCACCCGCGGCAGCTACGGCGGCAGCGTGCGCCCGGTGCACTTCGGCCTCGGGGCGGACACGACCATCGACGCCGTGGAGATCTTCTGGCCCTCGGGCGCCTACCAGGTGGTCGCCGGCCTGCAGGTCGACGCCATCAACGACGTCCACGAGGAGAACACCGTGGCGGTGGACGACCCCGTCCCGGGCGAGACCGAGCTGCCCACGCCCCACGTGGCGCTGGCCCAGAACCATCCCAATCCCTTCAACCCCAGCACCACCATCGCCTTCAGCCTGGACCGGCCCGGCCACGTGCGCCTGTCCGTCCACGACCTCTCCGGCCGGCTGATCGCCGAGCTGGTGAATGCACCCCGCGCCGCCGGTTCGCACGAGATCCGCTGGCACGGCACGGACCGGCGGGGGCAGCCGGTGCCCTCGGGGACGTATCTGTACCGGCTGGACACCACCGAACGGAGCCTGGTGCGCACCATGACCCTGCTGAAGTGACAGGGAGCGGCCGGTCAAGTAGAGACGGACCGATCCCTGAGCCCCGGCCGCTCGCGGCCGGGGCTCTCTTTCTGCCTCCGATCCTCGGAGGGAAGAGGTGAGGCCGACGGTCGCTCAGTCCAGCTGCCGGTGCGCGTCCACCAGCTCCTCGACCACGCCGGGTTCGGCGAGGGTGGTGACGTCGCCGAGGTCGTCGTAGTCGCCGGCGGCGATCTTGCGCAGGATCCG